>NZ_LSIA01000229.1:0-18598 GCF_001556015.1 Novosphingobium sp. CCH12-A3
CTGGTCTATGCGGTGCCGGTGCAGTTGCTCGCCTACCATGTCGCCGTGGCCAAGGGCACTGACGTTGACCAGCCGCGCAACCTGGCGAAGTCGGTCACCGTAGAGTAACCGCTTTAGAGCGCTCGCCATTCTCCGGGCGCAATCCCGTCGAGTGTCCAGTCGCCGATCTGCCAGCGGACGAGGCGCAGTGTCGGGTGGCCGACGGCGGCGGTCATGCGGCGGACCTGGCGGTTGCGACCTTCGCGGATCGTGAGGCGCAACCAGCTGTCGGGGATCGATTTTCTCACGCGGATCGGCGGATCGCGGGGCCAGAGCGCCGGGTCGTCGATCCGCTCCGCCCTGGCGGGTAGGGTGGGGCCGTCCTTGAGCGTGACCCCCTTGCACAGCGCCTGCAGTGCGGCCTCGTCGGGCTCGCCTTCCACCTGAACGAGATAGGTTTTTGGCAGCTTGTGGCGCGGGTCGGCGATGTGGGACTGGAGGTGGCCGTCGTCGGTCAGGAGCAGCAGGCCTTCGCTGTCATGGTCAAGCCGGCCGGCTGGGTAAACGCCCGGGAAGTCTATGAAATCCGCGAGCGTGGGCCGGGGCGGGCCAGTGCGTTCGGGAGAGAATTGGCAGAGCACGCCAAAGGGCTTGTTGAACGCAATGAGGGCCATCCGCTGCGCTTAGGCGCTTGATTCCTGGGCGGCAATCGCGCGTCTCCAACTCTCGCGGGCAGAAAGCGAACTCCAGCGGTCGCGCAGCGAACTCGGCACGAACTCTTCGAGGCCGACCGACAGCGCGAGCATGATCGCATAGCCAACCGAGATGTCAGCCATGGTGAACCGTCCGGCAGCGACGAATTCCTCACCCATCATGCCTTCCGCATTTCGCAATCGCGAGCCGAACCATTCGGCGTAGTCGCGCGCGATTTCGGGGCGGCGCTCTCCGGGCCTGGCGAAGACCTGGTAGCGCAGGTGGATGGTCTGCGGGAAGGTGAGCGTCGCCTCGCCCATGACGAGGAAGTTGAGGTAGGCGGCGTAGCCTTCCTCGTGCGGGGCGACGGCGAGGTCCGTCGGGCCGTACTTCGTGGCGAGGTAGTGCGGGATCGCGACGCTTTCGGTCATTCTCACATCGCCATCGATCAGGACCGGAATCGTGCCCAAAGGGTTGATCTCGTGCATGCCCTCATGCCGGTGGCGCGGCGGGAAGGGGAGGGTATGGAGCCGGTAGGGCAGGCCCATTTCCTCAAGCGCCCAGAGCGCGCGGAAGGAGCGGGCGTTCTTGCAGTGGTAGAGCGTGAGCATGGCGCGAGGATTGCGGGACAGCGTGCGCAGCACAAGGGCAAGTTTTCGACACATTGCCGCAAAGTGCTGGTCGTGAAGGCAATCCATAGGACACGACGGGTCGTTACTTACACTGAGGAGAATAAGGATGCGTGTCATTCGGGCGATGGTGCCTACTGCCCTCGGGCTTTCCCTGGCGAATCTGGCCCTGCAGCATCCGGCGCTGGCGCAGACGGCGCCTTCGGCCACGGCACCCGTGCGGCCGGCGGGGCCGCCGATGGCACCCCAGGGGTGGACGATGACCGTGGGCGTGGCACCGGTCTTCGGCATGGCCTGGGCCGGATCGAAGGATACCGCGCTGTCGATCTTCCCGGACCTGCGGATCAACTACAAGGACACGCTGTTCCTTTCGGTGCAGGATGGCCTCGGCTGGAACGCGGTGAACCGCGATGGATGGAAGCCGGGGCCGATCGTGCGGACCCGCTTCGGGCGGAACGAGGATGACGGCGGATCGCCGTTCCTGATTGCCGGCGGCAGCGATGCGCTGCGCGGGATGGGCGACGTGGACATTGCCGGGGAGGCCGGCGGCTTTGTCGAGAAGCGGCTGGGCGCGAAGAAGCAATGGCGCCTGCGGGCCGAGGTCCGGCAGGGCTTTGGCGGGCACGAGGGCGTGGTGGGCGACGTGTTGGCGCAGTATTCCGGGCGCTCGGGCAAGGTGATCTATGCGGTGGGGCCGCGCGCGACCTTTGCCAGCGGCGATTTCATGCGGACCTATTACGGGGTGGATGGGGCCCAGGCGGCGCGCACGGGCCTGGCGGTTTCGCGGCCCGATGGCGGGCTGGTTTCCTACGGGTTGGGCGCCAGCCTGATCCGGCCGCTCAGTCCGAAGCGGGCGGTGGCGGTGTTTGCCGGCGTGGACCGGCTGGGCGGCGAGCCTGCGGCGAGTTCGCTGATCCGGGAGCGCGGGCAGCGCACGCAGTTTTCGGTCGGTCTGGGGTATTCCTACCGGTTTGGGCTTTAATATTCGGGGGTTGCGCCTTTGCCCACCCCCAACCCCTCCCGCAGGCGGGAGGGGAGAATAATGGGCTGACGATCAGTTGATGGAAATGACGCCATCGACGGCGCGCCATTCCTGCGGGCCAATCAGGTGATTGTGGGCGATGCGGACCGAGTGGAGGGCAGCCTCGATTTCGCGCCGCCAGTGATCGAGGAAGCCGTGGAGGCGCGGGAACCGGGGGGCGAGATCGTATTGCTGGAAGGCGAACATCTGCAGCAGGCTGGGGTGGTCCGGCAGGTAATAGTGGATCTGGATGGTGGTGAGGCCGTAGCCTTCCATCTGCAGCCGGATATCCTCCCCAAGGGTGTTGCCGCCTATCACACGTCCCATGCTCTTCCTTCCTTCGGTTCGGAAGGAGCACCGGCCTGAAAGGAGCGCGATGCTCCGACCCATGCAAAAGTCGCAAAGACAGTTTCAGTTGTGACGAAAAATCCTGAAGATGCGGTGAACCGTCAAGAGGCGCAAAAAGCGTATTCCACAATCAGGATGCGGTAACGGGCGCGATCTGTTCGCACTTGGCCTTGGTATCCGACGTGCCGCCGCCGCCGAGCATTGTCGCGGCGATGAAGCCACCGACGACGAGCAGGACGAAGCCGACGGTGACGAGGCCGAGGTACTTGTCGATGAAGCGCTTGATCGGCGCACCGAACAGGCGGAACAGCACGCCGACGATCATGAAGCTGATCGAGCGGCTGACGATGCTGGCAAGGATGAACGGCACCAGCGGCATGGCGATGAAGCCGGCGGTGATCGTCAGCAGCTTGAACGGGATGGGCGTGGCGCCCTTGATCATGATGATCTCGACCCCGTATTCGCGCAGGTAGCACGCTGCCTTGGGGAAGCTTTCGGTCAGGTGCAGCGCGGCCAGGAGCTGGGTGCCGACAGTGTCATAGAGGCCATAGCCGATTGCGTAGCCGAGCAGACCGCCGAGAACCGAGGCGATCGTGGCAACAGCGGCGAAGCGCACGGCCTTCCTGGGTTCAGCGAGGCACATCAGGCCGAGCAGCGGGTGCGGCGGGATCGGGAAGAAGCTTGCCTCCATGAACGCGAACAGCGCGAGCCACCATTCGGCATGGGGGTGCGCGGCCTTGGCCATGGTCCAATCGTAAAGGCGGCGGAGCATCGGGATCCTGTTCGTTGTTGCGGGTGTGCGGATAGGGGAGGCGGGGACGGAGTGCCAGAGCTTCTTATAGTTTGGTTATGCCGAAGGACGAAGATAACCTTATTGGCACTTTTTGATTGACTTTCCCGGCCAATTGAGTACATAACAAGAACATCGCGAGGCCGAATCGTTCTGACAGCGGGAACGGCGGGCGGTGGCGTCAGAAAAGCTCAATTCCGAAAGGGATGGTCCGCATGGCCAAGCCGAAAGTGCAGCCGGGTGCCGATGAGTCATGTACGGAGACCGCATGCGCAGACGTTCCTGATAGGGAACTGGCACCTGCGCAACCGGTGAAGGCGAAGAAGAGCAACAGGCCCTGGCGACCGGTGTTTCTGGCCGTGCTGGCCGAAACGTCGAACGTGACGGCGGCGGCAGCGGCGGCGGACATTCCGGCCTCGCGGGCCTACAAGGACAAGCGCGACGACGGCGAATTTGCCGCCAGGTGGCGCGAGGCCCTGTGCGAGGGTTACGACCTGCTTGAGATCGAAGTGCTGCATCGCCTGCGCTTCGGCGAGCCGAAGGATGGTGCGAAGTTCGACAATGCAACTGCTCTGCGCCTGCTTTCGCAGCATCGCGAGACCGTGGCGCGCGAGCGGGCGATCCGCGACAATGCCGACGTCGAAGCCGTGCGCCAGTCGCTTCATGCCAAGCTGCTGCAGATCCGCGAGGAAGTGCAGAAGCAGCGCCAGGCTGCGGCCATGGACTTGAGCGCGCATGGCTGAGCGAGCGTTGCTGGACTGGCTGTCCGATGCAAGCCCCGAGCACATCGCCGCTTTCGTCGAAGGGCTGGACGACAAGGAGATTATCGAGTGGCCGTTCGACTGGCGGACCTGGGCGCGGGAAAACCAGCTTGCGCCGGACGACGACTGGCGGGTGTGGCTGGTCATGGCCGGGCGCGGGTTCGGCAAGACCCGGCTGGGTGCGGAATGGGTGCGCTGCGTGGCCGAGAACGATCCGGAGGCGCGGATCGCGCTGATCGGATCGTCGCTCCACGAAGCGCGCAGCGTGATGGTGGAAGGCGAGAGCGGGTTGCTTTCGATCGGGGCGCCATGGCGGCGGCCGACCTATGAAAGTTCGGTCCGGCGCCTGACCTGGCCGAACGGGGCACAGGCGTTCCTCTATTCGGCGGGCGAACCGGAAACCTTGCGCGGGCCGCAGCACAGCCATGCCTGGTGCGACGAGATTGCCAAGTGGGACAACATGTCGAACCGGGCGCTTTCGACCTGGGACAACCTGCTGATGGGGCTGCGGCTGGGGAGCGATCCCAGGCTGGTGGCGACGACCACGCCGCGGCCGGTGCCGCTGGTGGCGCGGGTCATGGGTGGCCAGAACTCGGACAGGCGTGAAGACGTGGTGGTGACGCGGGGCACGACCTTCGACAACGCCGCGAACCTGCCGGAGCGCTTCCTTGAGGCGATGCGCAAGACCTTTGGCGGGACCATGCTGGGCCGGCAGGAGCTGCTGGGCGAGATGATCGAGGATCTGGTGGGCGCGCTGTGGAGCCGCCGCTTGATCGAAGAGAGCCGCGAAGACGCAGCGCCGCCGTGCACGCGGATCGTGATCGGAGTGGACCCTCCGGCGAGCGCGCATGGCGATGCCTGCGGGATCGTGGTGTGCGGCATCGGGGATGACCGGATCGCCCGGGTGCTGGCCGACTGTTCGGTGGAACAGGCCAGTCCCGAGCGCTGGGCCCGCGCCGTCGTCAATGCCGCGCAGGCCTGGTCGGCTGACCGGGTGGTGGCCGAGGCGAACCAGGGTGGCGAGATGGTGAGCGCGGTGCTGCGTGCGGCACAGGCGAGCCTGCCCCTGCGCCTTGTCCATGCAAGCCGGGGCAAGGCGGCGCGGGCCGAGCCGGTGGCGGCGCTCTATGAAGCGGGGCGGGTGCGCCATGCCGGAATGTTCGCAAGGCTGGAGGACGAGTTGTGCGGAATGATGCCGGGCGGCGAATACCAGGGGCCGGGGCGATCTCCCGACCGGGCGGATGCCTGTGTCTGGGGGCTGACCGAGCTGATGCTGGGGCAACAGGCGGAGCCGCGCATCTGGTTTGATTGAAGGTTTTGGTGGTGCTGCTTGCCCACCCCAACCCCTCGCGCTTGCGGGAGGGGAGAAGAGAAGTGCGCCTTGCGGGGCGGTCATTCAGTTCATCATGAAAGGCAGACTATGTCGTTCTTTCAATCGCTTGCTGCTGCCTTCAAGGGCGACGCGGTGACGCCGCGCGCGCCGCTGGGGCGCAGTTTCGTCTCGCCGTGGATTGCCGCTTCGGACTGGCGCGGGGATAGCGCCCGCGGGCCGATCAACTATCCCGTGGCGATCCGCGAGGCCTACTTGCGCAACCCGGTGGCACAGCGCGCGGTGCGGCTCGTGGCCGAAGGAATCGGCGGGGCACCGGTCAGGGCTTCGCAGCACGAGCTGCTGGCGCTGATCAGCGAGACCAGCGCGGGCCAGCCGCTGATCGAGACGCTGGCGGCGCATCTGCTGCTGCACGGCAATGCCTATGTCCAGGTGCTGCGCGATGCCGATGGCGTGCCGGTGGAGCTGTTTGCGCTGCGGCCCGAGCGGGTGACGGTGATCTCCGATGCCGGCGGATGGCCGGCGGCCTTTGCCTACAAGGTCGGCGAGAAGGCGATGCGGATCGAGGCGACGGACGACTTCGGGCGTCCGAACCTGATCCATGTGAAGCACTTCCATCCGCTTGACGATCATTATGGCGCGGGGTGCCTGGAGGCGGCCGAGGAGGCCGTGGCGATCCACAATGCGGCGGCGGGCTGGAACCGCGCATTGCTGGAGAATGCGGCGCGGCCTTCGGGGGCGCTGGTCTATGATCCCGGCGAGCCGGGGGCGGCGCTTTCGGCCGACCAGTTCGAGCGGATCAAGGCGGAGCTGACGGCGGCCTATTCGGGCATGGGCAATGCCGGGAGGCCGATGCTGCTGGAAGGCGGCCTGAAGTGGCAGGCGCTGGCGCTGACCCCGGCGGACATGGACTTTGCCACGCTCAAGGCGGCGGCGGCGCGCGACATCGCTCTGGCCTTCGGCGTGCCGCCGATGCTGCTGGGGATTCCGGGCGATAACACTTACGCCAACTATCGCGAGGCGAACCGGGCGCTGTGGCGGCTGACGCTGCTGCCGCTGGCGGGGAAGGTGCTCTCCGCGCTGGCCGAGGGGCTGGCGGGATCGTTTGCCGGGGCGGCGCTGAGCGTCGATCTCGATGCGGTGCCGGCGCTGGCCGAGGATCGCGAGCGGTTGTGGGCCCAGGTTTCGGGCGCGGACTTCCTTTCGGCTGAGGAGAAGCGCCAAATGCTCGGCTTTGGGCTCGGGATCGGTGAGGTGCGGGCATGACGCGCGAGGACATGCTGGCGCGGCTGGTCGCGCAGGCCGAGGACGAGGGCGGCGATCTCGTCACGTTGCGGGCGATCGTGGAAGAGGCTTCGGACCTCGGCGCGGCACGGGTGCTGAGCCGGATGGGGCTGGCTGACGATCATGCGCCGACCGACATGGCAGAGCTGCGTCAGCTGCTAGGCGCCTGGCGCGATGCCAAGGCGAGCGCGTGGAAGGCCGTGGTGACCTGGGTGGTGCGGGGCCTGCTGGCGCTGCTGCTGCTGGGCATCGCGGTGCGCACGGGCCTGATGGAGCTGGTGCGTTGAGCGCCCCGGTGCGGTTCGCGGGCTACGCCGCGATCTTCCGCAAGCGCGACAGCGGCGGCGATACGATCCTGCCGGGCGCGTTCAAGGGCAGTCTCGAGCGCAGGCTGGCCGAAGGGCTGAAGCTGCCGCTGCTGTGGCAGCACCGCCCCGACCAGCGCATCGGCTGGATCGAGAGCGCAGGCGAGGACGAGCGCGGCCTGCGCGTGGTGGCACGGATCGATGCCGCGGATTCGGCGGCGGCGCGGGCGCTCAAGAACGGCGCGGTGGACGGGCTTTCGTTCGGATACCGCGTGCTCAAGGGCCGGGCGCTGCCGGGAGGGCGCGAGCTCGAGGACCTCGACCTGTTCGAGGTGAGCCTGGTGACCCGGCCGATGCAGCCGCTGGCGCGGGTCCACTACGTCGAGCCCGAGGCGGGCTGATTTTCCCGAAACCGAAGTCCCCGATGGGCCGCGCGGTCCCGTGCGACCTGTTTCATGCAGAAAGGACGTTGAGCCACATGGATAATCTGGAGATCGAAACCAAGGCCGATGCCATCGCTGAATCGTTCGACATCGTCGAGCGCCAGGATGCGCACGATGCCGCCATCGCCGCGCTGCGCAGCGAGGAGGAGGAAGTGAAAGGCCGGATCGAGCGGGCGGGCCGCATGGCGGTTCGTCCCATGCTCGCTGGCAGTGCGGAAGGCGGTCAGGAGATCAACGGCTTCATCGACGGCTATGTCCGCCATGGCCGCGAGACCGAGCTGAAGGCGCTTTCGGGCACCGTACCGGCCGATGGCGGCTTTGCCGTGCCGCAGAAGATCGACGAGATGATCGCGCGCCGCATGGTGGAGATCAGCCCGATCCGTTCGGTGGCCAATGTCGTGCAGACCGGCACTTCGGGCTTCCGTCGCCTGGTGTCGATCGGCGGCGCGGCTTCGGGCTGGGTCAGCGAGACCGGGGCGCGTCCCGAAACGGCAAGCCCCAAGCTGGCCGAGATCCTGCCGCCGACCGGAGAACTCTACGCCAATCCTTCGGCGACGCAGGCGATGCTCGATGACGCGGCGTTCGATGTCGAGAGCTGGCTGGCGGGCGAGATCGCGACCGAATTTGCTCGCGCCGAAGGTGCGGCGTTCATCAACGGTACCGGCACCAACCAGCCCAAGGGCTTCCTCACCGCGACGACCAGCGCTGCAGGCGACAATACCCGTGCCTTCGGGGCGCTGCAGTTCATCGGTTCGGGCAATGCCTCCGGCTTTGACAGTGCGCCGGAGGCCAAGCTGATCGATCTGGTGTTCCAGATGAAGGCGCCGCTGCGCCAGGGCGCAGTGTGGGTGATGAACTCGACCACGCTGGCGACGATCCGCAAGCTCAAGACTTCGGACGGCGCGTTCCTGTGGCAGCCGGGTCTGGTACAGGGCCAGCCCGATCGCCTGCTCGGCTATCCGGTGGTCGAGGCCGAGGACATGCCGGATGTGGCGGCCAATGCCTTCCCGATCGCGTTCGGCAACTTCAAGGCCGGCTACCTGATCGCAGAACGCCGCCAGACCACGATCCTGCGCGATCCCTATACCAACAAGCCCTACGTCCAGTTCTATGCCACCCGCCGCGTGGGCGGGCAGGTCATGGACAGCGATGCGATCAAGCTGCTGAGAATCACGGCCTGATCGGCGTTCGGCTGACCCTTCCGGAAGCCTGACGGCCTCCGGATGCCTGCGGCGGTTCCCCCCCCTGCCGCCGCAGGCCCCCTTTCCTTCCAAGATGACCGGAGATTGCCATGATGCGGGCAATTGTCGCGCCGCCAGCCGTGGCCTCGGCGGCGCTTAGCGAACTGAAGGCCTGGCTCGGGATTTCCCGGACCGCCGACGATGGCGAGCTGGCCTCGCTGATGCACGCCGCGTTTGACGTGTGCGAGGGCTTTACCGGCACGATGCCGCTGCAATCGGGCTGCGAGGACGTGCTGGAAGCCAGTGGCGAGTGGCAGGCGCTCTCGGCGCGACCGGTTACCGCGATCACCGCGATGGCAAGTCTGAGCACGGCGGGTCTGCGCACGGCGCTGGCTTCGACCGATTACGAGCTGGACATTCGTGCCGATGGCACCGGCCTTGTGCGGTTGCGCCGGCCGATCGAGCAGACGCGGGTGGTGGTGACCTATGTTGCCGGTCTTGCCAGCGACTGGACCACTTTGCCCGAGGCGATCCGCCATGGCGTGATCCGGCTTGCGGCGCACCAGCATCGCGCGCGTGACGACGAGAAGAAGGCGGCAATGCTGCCGCCGGCCGTGGTCGCCGCGCTGTGGCGGCCGTGGCGGCGGATGCGCCTCACATGATCGAGGGGCGGGCCGATGGCGCCGGGCTGGTGCGGCGGCTGACCGAGAAAGCGCAGGCGCTGGCCAAGGCGCGGGCGGCAATGCTGGCGCAGGGCAAGAGCGCGCGGCGGTGGCGCCAGGCAGGTTTGCTCTGGCCCTTGTTCGGAAAGGAATAGGCAATGGAAATTCCCTTTCGCGCCGTGCTGATCGACTGGCTGGCAAATGATCCGGCGCTGGGCGCGGCGCTCAACGCGGTGGTCGAGGAAGCACCTTCGCGCGTGGCCTTGCCGTGGCTGGCGCTGACGGCAAGCGCGAGCACCAACTGGGGCACCAAGACGCTCGCCGGGCGCGAGATCCGCGTGGCGCTGGAGCTGAACTTCCGCAGCGACGATCCGCTGGGCGGCGCGGCGCTGGTCGCGGCGATCGAGGCGCGGGTCGAGAGCCTGCCCTACGACCAGACCGCAAGTGGTTTTCGCATTGCCAGCCTGGCGATGCTGAAGGCGCGGGCCGAACAGCGTGGCGAAGCGGTGCGGGTGGTCGTGCTGGAATATCGGGCGCGCGTGATGGCGGCCTGACACCTCATTCTGTTTCAAGGAGAACCGACATGGCAGCACAGAAAGGAAGCGCCTTTCTGCTGAAGATCAGCGATGGCGCGGCAACGCCGACATACAACACCGTGGCGGGCCTGCGGACCACGCAGATGTCCATCAACGGCGAGGCGGTGGTCATAACCTCGAAGGATTCGGGCGGGTGGCGCGAGCTGCTTTCCGGTGCGGGGACGCGCTCGGTGACGGTGAGCGCGGCGGGCATCTTCCTTGGCAGCGCGGCTGAAGGCCAGGTGCGCGGCAATGCCCTTTCCGGGACCATCGCCGACTACGAGCTGTCGTTCGAGGGTGGCGAGAAGATGCGTGGGCGTTTCCTCGTCCAGCGGCTCGACTACTCGGGCGATTTCAACGGCGAGCGCAACTATACGATGACGCTCGAAAGCTCGGGCGTGGTGGCGCAGGTCTGATGGCGGATGCAGCCAACCCGCACCGCGGTGAAGCGGTGCTATCGCTTGGCGGGCAGCCGCTGGTGCTGCGCCCGACCTTCGGCGCCCTGGTGGCAGCGGAGGAGGAACTCGGCTCGCTGTTTGCATTGGTCGAGCGGGCGAGCGCCGGGCAGCTGCGGCTGGGCGAGATGGTCGCGCTGTTCTGGCACGCCTTGCGCGATCGCAACGGGCTTGAGCGCGCCGACTTTGCCGAGGCGGTGGCGCGCGAAGGACTGGCCGCCTGTACGCCGGTGCTGCGTGCACTGATCGTGCAGGTGCTGAAGGGCGGCGGATGAGCGGCACCTTCGGCAAGGTGGCAGCGCGGCTATCGGGACAGGCCGCGCTGCTGCTGGGCTGGTCACCGAACCGGTTCTGGTCGGCGACGCCCGAGGAACTGGCCACCGTCCTTGCCGCGATGCGCACACCGGGTGGCGAGGGCGTGGATCGCGGCACAATCGACAGACTGATGGAGCAAGACCGTGACGGATGAACTCGACACGCTGATGATCGACGTGCGCGCCAATACGTCCGGCTTCACGGCGGACCTGGCGCAGATGCGCGGGAGCTTCGATTCGATCCTGGTCGACGGGTTCGGCCGGGCAGGCGACACGCTGGAGCGCGGACTGCTGGGTGCGATCCGGCGCGGCTCGCTGGGGTTCGAAGACTTGCGACGCGTGGCGCTGAACGTGGTCGGCGACATTGCCGCGCAGGCGGTGCAGGCCGGGATCGGCTCGATTGGCGGGGCAACGGGCGTGCAATCGGGCGGGATCGGCGGCCTGCTGACGGGACTGGTCTCATCGATCTTCGGATTGCCGGGGCGCGCCACGGGCGGGCCGGTGGCACCGGGCAGGGGTTACCTCGTGGGCGAGCGTGGTCCGGAGCTGTTCGTGCCGACGTCAGCCGGGCGCGTGGAGCCTTCGGTCGGCGGGGGGCGAGGGCGGGACGTGAACGTTTCGATCCGGATCGTCAGCCCGCAAGGCAGCAACCAGCCCGAAAGCCTGCGCCGTTCGGGCAAGCAGGTGGCGCAGGCGGTGCGCCGTGCTCTCAACGAATTCTGATCAGGCGGGGAACCGGCGATGAGTTACTGGCTGGCCAAGCGCCGCACGGTGCAGCATACCGACACGATCCAGCGCTTCGATCCGCGCTTCTGGACGGTGAATTTCCCAAGGCCCGCAATGGCCTCGGTGGTGACGACCGCGCCCGATGCGCTGCGGGTGGACGCGGTGTTCCGCAAGGCGGACGATCTGGTCGGGCTGATCTGGGAATCCGAAGACAAGTGGGATCACCCGCTGCTGGCCTATGAAACGCGGCGCGATTATTCGCGGCTGACGCTTTCGTTCCGCTGGCGATCGGGCGGGGTCCTGCCCCTTGATGCGGTAAACGGGCCGACGCTGACCATCGAGGGACGCGATGCGGCTGGCAATGCGCGGGCCTGGTACGTGCGGCTGCGGAACTATGCCAGCGGCTCGCCAACCGATGCGCAGATCACGCTGAAGTTTTCAGAGCTCGACGGCGGGTTCCTGCTGCCGGCCGAAGCTGACCCGGTGCATCCGGCGGATATCGACCGGCTGTTCATCTCGCTGGTGGCGCCGGGCTATGCGCCGGGCAGTGCGACGCCGTTTGCCACTTCGGCGGCGGGGTGGGCGGAGCTTTCCGATATTTCCTGCCAGGGGCACAAGCCGATGCTGAAACTGGGTGACGTGATGGTCCCGCCGCATGGCCTCGCCATGTGCACCGGCTATGACGATGCCTACAACCTGACGCCGGCACGACTGCTGCGGCAGATCCGGGGCCTGGGCTATCGCGGCAGCATCAACCACTACATCGGCATGAGCCACTTCTATTCGCTGGTACCGGACGGGGCAGGCGGGTTCGTGGTCGATCCCTGGCAGCCAGCGATGAACCCGGCGGCGCAAAAGTGGCATGAGGCGTTCTTCGCCGGGGCCAAGGCAATGGGGCAGACGATCATCGCCTCGCAATCCTATGAGGTGCTGGCGCAGAACTGCCCGGCGGCGTGGCAGCAGAAGGCGTGGGACGGAACGCCGGCGCGGACGGGATGGGTGCCGCCTTCGGCACTGCTTTCGCCCGCGAACGCACAGGCGATGGCGTGGGTGCGCAAGGTCGGCGTGGCGCTGGTCGGCCTGATGCAGGGCGCCGGGCTGCCGGTGCGGCATCAGGTGGGCGAACCGTGGTGGTGGGTGACGCAGGACCGGCGCATCTGCATCTACGACGACGCGGCCAAGGCGGCGTTTGGCGGCAGTCCCGTAAACATTCCGGACATGGGCGCGAACCTTGACGCGGCGCAGAAGAGCCTGCTCGATCAGGCGGGGGCCTTGCTGGCGCAATCGACGGCGGACCTCGCCGCAGCGGTGAAAGCGGCTGCGGGCAGTGCCGGGGCGGAGACGCTGCTGCTGGCATTCCTGCCGACCGTGCTCGATCCCGTGACGCCCGAGGCTTACCGCGCGAATCTGCCCGTCGGATGGGCCTCGCCTGCTTTCGACGTGCTGCAGCTGGAAGACTACGATTGGGTCACGGCGGGCAAGGATGCGCTGCGCGCCGAGGCGCGGGTGATGGCCGAGGCGCGACTGGGCTACCCGCGATCGAAGCAGCACTACCTCTCAGGATTCGTGCTGTTTGCGGACAATGCGGAAGTGGAATGGGCCCGCATCGATGCGGCGGCGAGCGAGGCGGCTGGCCTTGGGGTGGCGGAAACCTTCATCTGGGCTCTGCCGCAGGTTTCGCGCGACGGCTTTACCCGGCTTCCCGACAAGAGCGGAGACGAGACCATGCAATCCTTTGACGATGTCCTGTTCCCGCTGGCGCTGGGACGGGACGCTTCGGTGACGCCGGAATTCTCGACCAATGTCACGATCACGGCTTCGGGCTTCGAGCGGCGTAACAGCCTGTGGTCGGATGCCAGGCTGCGCTTTGACGTGGGGCCGGGCGTGCGGTCCGAGGCGGAACTGGGCGAGTTGATCGCATTCTTCCGGGCGCGGCGCGGGCAGGCGCGCGGGTTTCGCTTGCGCGATCCTTCGGACTTCAGCTCCAACGGGATGACCGGGGTGCCGACGCCGACGGATCAGATTCTGGGGACCGGCGATGGCGCGACTGCGCGCTTTGCCCTCTTCAAGCACTATGGCGACGGGGCCGATGCGCAGAAGCGGCGGATCACCCGGCCGCGCGGCGAATCGTTGAGGGTGAGTGTCGACGGTGCCGAGACCGGCGATTTTTCACTCGATGCCAAAGGCGTGCTGGTCTTCGCGACGGCGCCGGCAGCGGGCTCGGTGGTGCGGGCTGGCTTCCTCTTCGACGTGCCGGTGCGGTTTGCCGAGGATCGTCTCGACATATCGGGCGCGGAATTCGCGGCTGGCGAGGCGCCGAGCGTGCCGCTGGTCGAATTGCGAGAAGACGCATGAGCCGGACCTGGTTCAGCCAGCCCCTTGAGACCGTGGCGGTGTGGTGGCGGATCGAGCGGCGCGACGGTGTGGCGCTGGGCTTCACCAGCCATGACCGCGATCTGGTATTCGCCGGGCTTCGCCACCGGACGGCGCCGGGAATGGTGCCATCGGCCGTGCGTCGGACAGCGACGCTGGAGGCGGACTCGGCGGAAGTCTCCGGCGCACTGGCGCACGATGCGATAGGCGAGGCGGAGCTTGCCAGCGGACGGTTTGACGGCGCGCGCGTGGCGATGGGGCTGGTCGATTGGGAAAGCCTGGAGTTCGAGGCGCTGTTCACCGGGACGATCGGATCGGTCGGTCGTGAGGGGGAGCAGTTCTCGGCCGAACTGGAGTCGCTCAAGCAGGTGCTGGCGCGCGATCTGGTGCCGCGCACGTCGCCGACCTGCCGCGCCGAGTTCTGTGGCGAGGGTTGCACGCTTTCTTCGGCCCGCTTCACGCATGAGGTCACGTTGACCGAGGTGGGGGCAGGCCGACAATGGGTCAGGGCCAGCGGCATTGTTGCGGCCGATTTCGCTTTCGGCTGGCTGATGCCGGTGGATGGCGGCGATGCCGGGGCGGTGCTGCGCGTGCGCGTGGTGGATGATGGATGGCTCGTGCTTGAACGACCCTTGGCTGAAGATGCGACGGCGGGGCAGCGGGTTGTGCTGCGTGAGGGATGCGATCACACCATTGCAACCTGTTCAACGCGGTTCGGCAATGCCGTGAATTTCCAGGGCGAGCCGTATCTTCCCGGCAACGACCTGCTCACCCGTTATCCGGCGGCGCAAGGATGAGCCGGCCGCTTGCCGAGGCGGCGCTGGGCCTGGTGGGGGTGCCGTTCCGGTTGCACGGGCGCGATCCGGCTACCGGCCTCGATTGCGTGGGACTGGTGGCCGAAGCGCTGCGCCGCGCCGGGCGGCAGCCTGATCCGCCCGAGGGCTATGCGCTGCGTTCGACCAGTGTGGCGCGGTTCCTGCGCTGCGCCGCGGCAAGCGGGCTGACGGAATGTGCGGACGGTGGCGATGTTGTGTTGTGCCGGGTCGGGCCGGTGCAATCGCATTTGGCGGTGCGCGTGCCTGGCGGCTTCGTTCATGCACACGCTTCATTGGGCCGAGTGACATTCATGCCCGGGCCGCTTCCATGGCCGGTCAGCCTGCAATGGCGACTGGCAGACGAGAAGGATTGATTGCGATGGCAACCCTGCTTCTTACCGCCGTTGGCACCGCATTCGGCGGGCCGCTGGGCGGTGCGATCGGCGCGCTGCTGGGACAGCAGATCGACGGCGCGGTATTCGGCAAGCGCAAGGTCGAGGGGCCAAGGCTCAAGGAGCTGTCGGTCCAGACGTCCAGCTATGGGTCGGCATTGCCGATGCATTTCGGCCGAATTCGTTCGTCGGGCAGCGTGATCTGGTCGACCGAACTGGTCGAGCACAAGCAGAAGAACGGTGGCGGGAAAGGTCAACCCTCTGTCACCAGCTATACTTACACCGCGTCGTTTGCAGTAGCCGTATCGAGCAGACCCATTACGGGGATCGGCCGCATCTGGGCTGACGGCAACCTGTTGCGCGGAGCGGCAGGCGATCTGAAAGTGGGCGGAAGCGTCCGCGTGCATCGGGGCTATGCCGACGAGGCTCCTGATCCGCTGCTCGTGCAGGCCGAAGGCGAAGCGCTGAATCCGGCTTATCGTAGCTTGGCCTATGTCGTGTTCGAGGATCTCGAGCTGGCGGATTTCGGCAATCGTCTTCCTTCCCTGACCTTCGAAATCCTGGCCGGCGAAGGCGCGGTCAGTGCTGCCGACGTCGTGCAGCTCCTGCTGCCGACCGCCGACGTCTCGGGTATCGGTTCGCTTACGCTGGCAGGATATTCCGTCGAGCAGGGCGGGGTGGCTGACGCGGTGGCTACGCTGGCCGAGCTATCGCCGATTGCCTGCACCGTGGCCGACGAGAGGTTGCGCTTCCAGCTTGGGGACGACAGCCAGGTAACTGCCCTTTCCTTACCGCAGCCTTGTGCCGGCGGCGAATCCGCCGAGGATGCGCGTGCAAGCGGCTGGTCGCGTCGGCGCGAGGCCCTTCCGGTGTCGCAGCAATGTGCGGTCCGCTACTACGATATCGGGCGGGACTATCAGCCCGGCCTGCAGCGCAGCATTGGCCGCAGTGCCCCGGGAGACGTGGCGACCATTGAACTTCCCGCCGCGATGACGGCCGCTGAAGCTAGCGTCATTGCGGATCGCGCAGCGCGCCGTCGGACGATTGCGCGCGACACCCTCCGCTACCGCATAACCGAGATCGACCACGATTTTGCCCCCGGTGCCGTGGTGACCACTCCCGTCACCGAAGGCCGGTGGCGAGTGGAGCAATGGGAATGGCAGGCTGACGGGGTAATGCTGGACCTGGTCGCAGTGCCGCCTTCCGCACCAATGGATACGACAATCAGCGATCCGGGCCGGGCGAACCAGGCTCTCGATCTGCAACCGGGACCGACGTCGCTGGCAGCGTTTGAATTGCCCTGGGACGGCGTGGGCGACCCGACTACAGTCAAGCTTCGGCTGGCTGCTTCATCTCAAAGCGCCGGGTGGACCGGTGCCTCCTTGTTCGTCCAAGCCGGGGATGGTCAGCTTGCGGCAATCGGATCGACAGGCCGACGCCGCGCAGTCCTTGGGCGCACCCTTACGCAGTTGCCCGCAGGGACGCCGCTGCTGTTCGATGCCCATGCCACGGTTGATGTGGCACTTGTGCCGCAGGATGCAGCGTTAGCTAACGCGACAGGGGTCCAATTGATGCAAGGCAGCAATCTTGCATACGTTGGATCCGAGCTCATCCAGTTTTCGCGTGCAGAAAGGCTTGCGAACGGAACATGGCGGATCAGCGGCCTCCTTCGCGGGCGTGGGGGAACTGAGGCAGCCATCGCCAACCATGCCAGCGATGAGCCTTTCGTGTTGATCGATGATTCCCTGACAATGATCGATCCATCGGACGTTGCCGAAGGACTCCAGATCGCAGCGCTCGGGCTTGGCGACCCGGAAGTCGTCACAGCCGAGGTGATCAACCGCGGCATAGGCTTGCGACCATCGGCCCCGGTCCACGGCCAGGCAAAACGCCTTGCCGATGGGGGGCTGCAATTGGACTGGATCCGGCGATCGCGCGGTGGCTGGGCTTGGCTGGACGAGATCGACCTCCCGCTCAACGAACCACAGGAACTCTGGCAGATCGCTTACGGCACTGCCGACTCGGTGAACATCACCTGGAACACGACTGAGCCACGCCTGCAGCTTACATCCGCGCAGGTTTCAGCCTTGGGCCCGGCGACGGGGGCGCACCGCTTCAGCATCCGTCAGGTGGGAAGGACCTCGCTGTCGCTGCCGCTGATCGTCACAGCACCAGAATGACCCGCCAGTATGAAAAGGGAAACCAATGACTGACCCTATCAGCTATTCGACCACGACCTCCCGGCTGGGTCTCCCGCTGCTCTTTGCCGGCCAGGCGCAGAAGGAGACCACGGTGAACGAGGCGCTTGCCTTGCTGGATCTTTGCGTGGCCGGTTCTGTCCAAGGCGTTCTGAATGATCCACCGACTGCCCCTGTGATCGGACAGGCATGGATCGTGGGGGCAAATCCGACCGGGCCATTCGCCAACCATGCAAACGCGATTGCGGGCTGGACGGAAGGGGGATGGCGGTTCGTGCAGCCAGTCATCGGCATGCGCTGCTATGATCTCCAGAACAGCTCCTACCGCCTGTTTGACGGGAGCTGGACCCTCGCAACTGCCCCCGCCAGCCCGCAGGGTGGAGCAGTTGTCGATGCCGAGGCACGGGCGGCAATCGCAGCCTTGATCGAAATGCTTACAGTAACGGGCACAATTTCAGCGAACTAAGTGGAACCAATTCCCTTTAGCGGCATTTCACCGGCACATGAGGGCGCAATCAGCGAGAATTTGCACTGCACAATGGAGTCAATCCGTTGTTTTCATGCAACACTCGGTGTGTTTGTCCGCTTGCATGACCACTTTGGAACCGGTAGACAACCTGCACGACGTGGCATGATGTCGCTAAAAGGGGAAACGATAATGCGGAAACTGGTCCTGGGCCTTGCCCTGGCGTCGAGTGCCTTGGCATCTCCTGCGTTTGCACGAGATGATTCTTGGTATGTCGAGGCCGACGCTGGCGCGATGAAGGTTGAAGATTCGGAAGCTCTGAACGGTCAGGTCGTTCTGAGCAACCATGACGGCTACGATTTCGGTGGTATCGTCGGTTACGACTTTGGCGGTTTCCGCCTTGAAAGCGAAGTCAGCTACCGTCGCGCTTACAACGAAACTGTCGATTTCGGTGCACAGACGTTCACCAATCCTCAGGGTCACGCTGATGCGCTGAGCTTCATGGTCAACGGCTTGCTTGACTTCGGTCCCGACGATGGCCTTCAGGGCTTCGTTGGCGGTGGTGTTGGCGTCGCCCGTGCGAAGTACTTCATCAACGCTGCTGGCAACTCGGTCAACGGTCTGTACGTCAACGATTCCGACACCGGGTTCGCATGGCAGGCTCTGGCTGGCATTCGTGCGCCGATCAGCGACCACGTGGACGTTGGTCTGAAGTATCGCTTCTTCAACGCCGACAAGGTGGATCTGGTTGCTGACGACGGCACGGGCGCCCGCACGCGCTTCCGTTCGCACTCGATTCTCGGCACGCTGAGCTACAACTTCGGTGGCGCGGCACCGGTGGAAGAAGCGGCTCCGGTC
>NZ_LSIA01000023.1:0-319 GCF_001556015.1 Novosphingobium sp. CCH12-A3
CTTTTCTTCTGCGCTTCCTGTGAACCAAGGAAGCGGGATCCCGGGTCAAGCCCGGGATGACGACCGAGGGTGGTGCAAAGATAACTTGACAAAAAGAACCATATAGGTTATAAGCCCCGCCCACAGGTCAGGAGAGGGCACAAGGCCAACCCGCTCCTCTCCCTCGGACGCCGACACATCGTGAAGGTCTCCGGCGCGATCGGTGCGGCAGGTGCGCAGCGGGTTCAACGAGGGGCGTAAAGCCCAAGACCCACCGGGCATTCCCTGCCGTTACCCAAGGACAGACAGGACAACCCAGGGCTGATAGCACGGCGCCGAA
>NZ_LSIA01000230.1:0-2528 GCF_001556015.1 Novosphingobium sp. CCH12-A3
TGGGGATCAACGTCGCCAGCCACTGGCGCCCGACCTCGGCCAACTACTTCGACCGCGTCAGCAAGCAGGCGCTGCTGGCGCACGTCAGCGAAGTCGGCGGCCCGACCATGGCGGCGAGCTTCATGGGCTCGAAGAAGGGCGATCTTTCGGCCTCCTGCGAGAAGCTGTTCGCTGGCGAGACCATTGTCGCTCCCGAGGTCAAGGAAGCTGCGCTTGCCTGGGTGCCCGAAGCCATGCGGTTCCGGGTGCTCGCGGCGAGCGAGCCCGATGACGAAGCGCCGGTCGAGCACGAACCGGACAGCGATGCGGGCGACCTCGAACCTGCCGAAGAGCAGGGCACCCAAGCCGGCGAAACCGTCGACGCGTGAGCCAGCCATGCCGGCACGCTGCCCCGCGCTTGCCTTACGCCCTGCGGCAGCGTGCCGGTCCATCCAGGAACTATCCCCATGACCATGATCACCAAGCTGCGCGCCCGGGTATCTCCCGAGGCGATCTCGAAGGTCACCCGGATCTTCAACGGGACCCTCGATGACATCTTCAATGAGCTCTTCCAGAATGCCCGCCGCGCGGGCGCGACCAGCATCACCGTCACCGCGGAGCACCTGGCGGACGCCTGCCTCATCACGGTAGGCGACGACGGCGGCGGGATTGCCGATCCGGTCGACCTCCTCTCGCTCGGGGCATCCGATTGGCCCGACGAGTGCCGCACCCGCGAAGACCCGGCGGGCATGGGCTTCTTCAGCCTTGCTGGCCTCGACACCGTGGTCAGTTCGCGGAGCGCGGACGGCGCGTTCTCGCTTGCGATCACGGGCGATGCCTGGACCGGCGAGGCCGACATCGATGTGCTGCCCTTCGACGGGCCGCGCGGCACGATAATCGCCTTCCGGTTCGATCCGCAGCCCGATGGCAAGCTCGAACGTTGCGTCGAGGCGGCGGCGCGGTTCTTGGCCGTCCCGGTCAGCTACAACGGCAAGGACCTCGCCCGCGCTGATTTCCTCGCCGATGCGCACAAGGTCATCGAGCAGGGCGGCTTCCGCATCGGCGTCTTCCGCGACCGGCATTCACCGCATATCGCGACGCTCAATTTCCATGGGCTTACCCTCAAACACGCCTTCCCGGTCGTGAAGGAAGTCCACCATACCCAATGGTCCGTTCAGGTCGACGTGATCGACGCGCCCGAACTCGTCCTGGTGCTGCCCGCCCGCAAGGAAATCTACCGCAACGCCGCACTCGACCGTCTCGTGGCGCTCTGCCGCGAGGCGATCTTTTCGGTCATCCGGGACGAACCGTTTCACCGCCTGAGCTTCGAGAACTGGCTTGAGGCGAGCTTGTATCACGACGATTTCCCGCAGGCGGCCCGGCAACTGCCGCTGTGGTACCCGACGCTCGCCCGCGACAGCTACCGTGAGGTGCCGCGGTTTGCCGACCTCGAGGCGGGTGCGGCGATCTACGATGACACCGACTCCTTCGATGCCGTCACCTTCGGCCGTGCCCTGCGGCGCTCGAACGGCGGCGAGATGCACCGCCTCGGCGGCCCCGATCCGCGCGCATTCTACGAACCGATCACCAATTTCATCGGCTACCCCTGGTACGATTCCCTACCGGCGTTCGTCCGTACCGGCGAATGCTTCACCTTCGATGACGGAAAGCGCACCGATGAAGAGGGTGCCGTCACCCTGCGCCCCGACGCGATCACGATCGAACTTACCGATCAGCACGACCGGCGGCTCGATCTCGAGACCGACTTTGCGATTCTGGAAGATGCCGACTCCTGGGGCGATCCCGACTGCGCGCGCATTGCGCTGACCCGGAGCACCGCGCTTGGACCCGATGATCTCACCGACCTCATCATCGATGCGGTGTTCAGCCCTTCCGACGATTCCGATGCGGACAGCTTCGACACCCAAGAGACCCGCTTCCGCCACGATGCGGCGGTGCGGGCCCATGCTATCCTCGAAGGCGAGGACGCGGCGATTCTTGCCGGCATCCGCATGGCCTTCGCTGACCGGGTCGCCTGGCGCATCCCGCACGGGCGCACGCTCCGCCTCACTTGGTCGAGTGCGGCTTCCGACCTCTCCCTCGATCCAGTCCAGGAGGGTCCGGCCCAATGACCCGTCATCCCAAACCAGACGTCGCGCAGGTCATCACCGACCTGATCCTCGAGAAGATCGCCGCCGGCACCGCCCCGTGGCTCAAACCCTGGACTTCGACCAGCACGCGGCCGCTCCGCCACAACGGAGTCCCCTATTCTGGGATCAACACCTTCTTCCTCTGGGCCGTTGCCGAAAGCCGGGGCTACGCCAGTCCCTACTGGATGACCTTCCGCCAGGCGCTCGAACTCGGCGCCCATGTCCGCAAGGGCGAGAGCGGCTCGTTCAGCGTGTTCTACAGCTCGGCGCGCAAGACAGACACCGATCGCGAGACCGGTGAAACGACCGAGAAGACCATCCGGTTCATGAAGTGGAACCACGTCTTCAACGGTGCGCCGTAACGGCGGAAATTAAGGAGTGCTATCATGGATAGTTGAT
>NZ_LSIA01000231.1:0-973 GCF_001556015.1 Novosphingobium sp. CCH12-A3
GATGGCGCAGCCGCTCTACATCGCCGCTTTCCCGCGCGAGGACGGCACCATGGCGATCGCCTGGCAGCGTCCGCGTCGCAGGAACAGCCAGCTCGGTTCGGCCGAATACGGCGAGAGCGACATGTTCCCGGCCGACGATGCCGGCGGCGACCTCGGCGCGGAGCAGGCCGGTGACGGGCGCAATGACGACGGTCTGGGCGACAGCACCGCGACCCCGCCTGCCAAGCGCGGCCGGGTGGGTGCCAAGGACGGCACCGAACACGATGGCGCGCTGCCGCCGCTCGTGGAGGCCTGATCGGCAAGTCCACCTCCAACCGGCGGGGACCCCAAGCGGATCCCCGTCTCCGTGCAAAGGCCGCGGATGCCCCCCCCCCGCGGTCTGAGGCGGAACGCCGGCACTGCCCCCCGCCCGGCGTTCCGCCTCTTCGCTTGCATGGGGATGTCCGGAGAACCAGAATGCTGACTGACAGTGAACGCTTCGCCTTCATCAGCACCGGTAATGCCTACGATGCGGTCCAGTGCGACGAGGCCATCCATACCGGCGACACGCTGGTCGTGTTCACGGAGGAGGGTGGTCGGCGTCGCCAGCCCCGAGCCGTTTGCGGTGACGCAGGCGCACGGGCATCTCCATGCCCTGTCCGCGCCGCCCGAGGGCGAAACGCTAGCGGATCTCGCCCGCTCGATCCACATCAGCGCTGCGGACTTCGAACACGCCGCCGAGATCGCCCGGCGTTTCGGGTTTCCGCTCGACCGGCAGATCGAGGCGCTCTCACTCGCCCGGCGGGCTGAACTAGCGGGCCTCAGAGCGGCAGGATCGACTGTTGCGATGACGGCGCATTCGCGGGCGCGTCGACCGCGTCGGCAATCACGCGTGCGAGTTCGAGTGCGGCATCTTCGCGCAGCCAGTAGCTTGGGGCAGTGATGCCGACCCGCGCCCAGCCCGGGGCGTCCAGGATCGCATGAGCGACAGCAG
>NZ_LSIA01000232.1:0-16893 GCF_001556015.1 Novosphingobium sp. CCH12-A3
ACGCCGAGCTTCGCGGCGGCGGCGCCACCGACCAGCGCGCCGCCCGCCGCCAGCACGGTGCCGGCCGCCGCGCCCGCGCCGAGCTGCGGCCCGCCCGAGACGATCCCGTTGGCGATGCCGGGGCCGAAGATCGACAGGCCGAGCAGCGACAGCGCGCCGAGCGCGATCGCCAGAACCTGCCGCGCGTCGGGTTCGGGACCGACCGTCGCCGTGAACGTGCTGAACAGGGTCGTGCCGATCCCGGTGATGACCGCGAGCACCAGCACCTTGATCCCGCTGGAGACGATATGGCCGAGCACTTTTTCGGCCATGAACGCGGTGCGGTTCCAGAAGGCGAAGGGCAGCAGGACGAATCCGGCCAGCGTCACCAGCTTGAACTCGATCAGGGTGATGAATATCTGGATGGCGATAATGAAGAAGGCGAGGACGACGATCAGATAGGCGAGCAGCAGCACGGCGATGATCGCGAGATTGGCGAACACCGACCAGAGGCTGTTATAGGCCTCCATCGCGTCGATCAGTGGCTGCGCCGCATCGAGACCCTTTGCAGCGATCGTGCCGGGCTTCATGAACTCCGCGAGGCTGAGGGCATCGCCACTCGCCTTGAGCCCCAGCCCCGCGAAGCTGTCGAACAGGATCGTCGCCAGTGTCTGGAAATTGCCGATGATGAAGGCGAAGGCGCCGATATAGAGGGTTTTCTTGACCAGCCGCTGGATCACGTCCTCATCGGCGCCCCAGGCCCAGAACAGCCCGGCGATGGTCACGTCGATCGCGATAAGGGTCGAGGACAGGAAGCCGACCTCGCCGCCGAGCAGGCCAAAGCCGCTGTCGATGTAGCTGGTGAAGGTGTCGAGGAAGGTATCGACGATCCCGGTGTCACTCACGGCGCGGTGCTCCCGGCCTGATCGGCGGGGACAAAGGGGCCGGGAAGCTCCGGCCGGATCGCCTCGTCAGCCCGGCTGCCGTCGCTGTCATATGCGGCGGGAAGCGCAGGATGCTCGCCCGGCGCGGGCGCGTCGGCATCCTTGCCGAAGAAGCGGCGGCGCTTTTCCGCCCATGCCGCCTCGCAGCCGGAATCCGGCATGGTGAGCGTGGCGCAGCGTTCCAGTTCGCGCGCCAGCCGCTTCTCCTGCTCTCCTTCTTCAAGGACGGGCAGGACGGCTTCAAGCTGCGGTTCATGCGGTTCGCGCGAGCCCGCGAGCGCCACGGCCAGCATGATGCCGCCGAGCGCGGCGACACCGGCGATCTTTGCATTGCGCGACATGCGGCTTCTCCTGTCAGTCGCGGCCGAAGAAGCGGCGGAAGCGTTCGCGCCCCTCCGCCTCGATCGCGGCCTGCCGCGCGGCGTCGAGCGACTGCGCCCGTCCCTGCGCCGCGACGGCGGCGGTGAGGTCGGCGAGCTGCTGCGATTGCAGGGCGAGAAGCTGGTTGCCCGCCTGCGCGGCCTGGAGCGCGCCGGTCGCCGACTGACTGGCCGAGACCAGGCTGTTCATCGTGGTGCGCGCGCCCTCGATATTACCGACGACGCCGGCCTGCACCTGCAAGGAGTCCTGGAACGCGCCGACGCTGTCCTCCCAGCGCGCGTTCGCATTGGCGATCATCTGGGCGTTGGTGCCGGTGAGCGCGGTGCCCTTGTAACGGTCGGTGAAGGCGCTCTGGATGTCCCGGACATCGTAGGCGATGCGCTGGGCCTGCCTAAGCAGCTGCTGCGTCTGCCGGACCTGCTGCTGGAGAACGTCGACCGTCGAGAGCGGCAGCGAAGCGAGATTGCGCGCCTCGTTGATGAGGCTCGTCGCCTGCTGCTGAATTTGCTGAATCTGGTTGTTGATCTGCTGGAGCGACCGGGCGGCGGTCAGCACGTTTTGGGCGTAATTGGTCGGGTCATAGACGATCCCGCCGAACTGGGCGTGCGCGGGCGTCGCGGCGGTGGTGCCGATCATGCCGGACGTGGCGATCGCGCCGGCCAGCATGGCGCGGCGCAGGATGGTGGCTTTCATGGGATCATGTCCTTCAAGGCAAGGGGGAGCTGGCCGGTATCTTCCCGGTTTCCGGCCAGCGGATCGGGTTGAGGTTCGGGAAGAAGCTCGACCGCCCAGGCGCAGCCGCGGTGACGCAGCCATTCGGCCGCGAAGGCAGGCGCGCCATGCGCCTCCACCAGCTCCGCGATCCGGCGCTGATCGGTCTTGGAAGAGGCGGCGGCGAAGGCCAGCGCGACCTCGCCAAGCCCCAGCTCGAACAGGCGGTTGCCGCGCCTTGACTGGCAGTAATAATCGCGCTTCGGCGTCGCCCGGCTCAGGATTTCGATCTGGCGGGCGTTGAGCCCGAACCGCTCGTAGATCACCGCGATCTGCGGTTCGACCGCGCGTTCGTTCGGCAGGAATATCCGGGTCGGACAGCTCTCGACGATGGCGGGCGCGATCGTGCTGCCCTCGATCTGCGCGAGCGACTGGGTGGCGAAGATGACGCTGGCGTTCTTCTTACGCAGCGTCACCAGCCATTCCGAAAGCTGTTTGGCGAACGCGGGCGATCCCAGCGCCAGCCAGCCCTCGTCGATGACGATGAGCGTCGGGCTGCCGTCGAGCCGCCCCGCGATGCGGTGAAACAGGTAGGACAGGACGGCCGGGGCCGCGCCGCTTTCCATCAAGCCTTCGGTCTCGAACACCTGAACGGTGGCCTCGCCAAGCCGCTCGGTCTCGGCATCGAGCAGCCGGCCCCATGCTCCGCCCACGCACCAGGGCGCGAGCGCCTGCTTGAGCTGCTGGCTCTGGAGCAGGACGGCAAGGCCCGTCAGGGTCCGTTCCGCGATCGGCGCGGTGGCGAGCGAGGTCAGCGCCGACCAGATATGCTCCTTGGCCTGCGGGTCGACGGTCACATTCTCGGATGCGAGGATCGCCGCCAGCCATTCGGCGGCCCAGGCGCGTTCGGCTGGGTCGTCAATATGGGCGAGCGGTTGGAGCTGCACGCCGTCCCCGGCCTCGTCGGCGAGCATCCCGCCGAGATCCTGCCAGTCGCCGCCCATACCGATCGCAGCCGCGCGGATGCTGCCGCCGAAATCGAAGGCGAAGACCTGCGCGTTCTCGTAGCGGCGAAATTGCATCGCCATCAGTGCAAGCAGCACCGACTTGCCGGAGCCGGTCGGCCCGACGATGAGGGTGTGCCCGACATCGCCGACATGAAGGGAAAACCGGAACGGGGTCGAGCCTTCGGTCTTGCCATAAAGCAAGGGGGGCGCACCGAAATGCTCGTCCCGTTCCGGCCCCGCCCATACTGCTGACAGGGGGATCAGGTGGGCGAGATTGATGGTGGAAATCGGAGGCTGGCGGACGTTGGCATAGGTGTGGCCGGGGAGGCTCCCAAGCCACGCCTCGATCGCGTTCATGCCCTCGGGGATCACGGTGAAGTCGCGACCCTGGATGACCTTTTCGACCAGCCGCAGCTTTTCAGCCGCAATGGCGGGATCGCGGTCCCACACCGTCACGCTGGCGGTGACATAGGCCATGCCGGCGTAGTCGGCGCCCAGCTCCTGCAAGGCAGTGTCGGCGTCGGCCGCCTTGTTCGAGGCATCGCTGTCGAGCAGCGTCGATGCCTCGTTGGTCATCACTTCCTTGAGGATCGCAGCAACGCTTTTGCGCTTGGCGAACCATTGGCGGCGGATGCGGGTCAGCAGCTTCGTCGCGTCGGTCTTGTCGAGCATGATCGCGCGGGTCGACCAGCGATACTCGAAGGCGAGCCGGTTCAGTTCGTCGAGCAGGCCGGGGAAGGTGACGCTCGGGAATCCCGTGATCGTCAGCGTGCGCAGATGATGGTCGCCGAGTTTCGGCTCCAGCCCGCCGGTCAGCGGCTCGTCGGCGAGCAGCGCGTCGAGATGCATCGGCGTTTCCGGCACGCGCACGCGCTGGCGCCGGGTCGAGATCGTGCTGTGCAGGTAAGTCAGCGTCTCGCCGTCATCGAGCCAGCAAACCTCGGGCACGAAGCCCTCGACCAGATTGAGCACCCGGTCGCTGCGATCGGTAAAGCTCTGGAGCAATTCCCACGGATCGACGCCCGTGCCGGAACGGCCTTCATAGAGCCAGGTTTCGGCGCGGGCGGCGTCCTCGGCCGGTGGCATCCAGAGGAGCGTCAGATAATAGTCGCTCTCGAAATGCGCGCCTTCTTCGCGAAACTGTTCGCGCCGCTCCATATCGACCAGCGCCGAGACCGGATCGGGAAAGTCCGATTCCGGATAGTCGAGCGCGGGCGTGCGCTGCGCTTCGACGAAGATTGCCCAGCCCGAGCCGAGACGGCGCAGCGCATTGTTGAGCCGCGCCGTGGTGGCGACCAGCTCGGCTGGCGTGGCGGAATCAAGGTCCGGTCCCCGAAAACGGGCGGTCCGCTGAAAGCTGCCGTCCTTGTTGAGAACGACGCTTGTCCCGACCAGCGCGGCCCAGGGCAGGAAGTCGGCGAGATGCGCGGCGCCGTTCCTGTATTCGCGCAAGCTCATCATGGCTGCATCCATGTCGGGTAGCGGGGGTGGCGGCGGGCCACGTCGACGAACTGGGGATCGCGCCGCGCGGCCCATACCGAGAGCGCATGGCCGATCGCCCATATCGCGAGGCCGGCGATCCAGAGGCGCAGGCCCAGCCCGATCGCGCCTGCCAGCGTCCCGTTGACGATGGCGAGCGAGCGCGGGGCGCCTCCGAGCAATATCGGCTCGGTCAGCGCCCGGTGGACCGGCGCGAAGTAGCCCGCGATGGGCTCGCCATGATCGGCCGCGCCGGTCATGCGACCATCGCTCCGCCACCGAAGGAAAAGAACGAGAGGAAGAAGCTCGACGCGGCGAACGCGATCGACAGACCGAACACGATCTGGATCATCCGCCGTGCCCCGCCCGACGTATCGCCGAAGGCCAGGGTCAGCCCGGTCACGATGATAATCATCACCGCGATGATCTTGGCGACCGGCCCCTCGATGCTTTCGAGGATAGACTGGAGCGGCGCCTCCCACGGCATCGACGATCCGCCCGCATGGGCGGGCATCGCGTAGAGCAGCCCGGCCGCGGTGATGCCGATATGGCCGAGGCGGTCGAGCACGGTGCCGCCGAGCAGGCGGCCCTTCATGGTCCTGAGAGGCGTGGCGTCGTTGGTCATGGCAGGTCTCCGGTCTGGGGGGTGGTGAGCGGCGTGAGGCGGTAGTCGCCGGTCGCGGCGTCGAGCCCTTCGACGCGGGCCAGCTCGGCGAGGCGGCGGCCGTGCCCGTCGCGGACGAGCACGGCGATCAGGTCGATGGTCTCGGCCAGCAGCGCGCGCGGGACCGTGACGACGGCCTCCTGAATGAGCTGCTCCATACGGCGCAGCGCGCCGAGCGCGGTTCCGGCGTGGATCGTGCCGATGCCGCCCGGATGGCCGGTGCCCCAGGCTTTGAGGAGATCGAGCGCCTCGGCGCCGCGCACCTCGCCGATCGGGATGCGATCAGGGCGCAGGCGCAGCGAGGACCGGACGAGATCGGACAGCGAGACGACGCCATCCTTCGTGCGCATGGCGACGAGGTTCGGCGCGGCGCATTGCAGCTCCCGCGTGTCCTCAATCAGGACGATACGGTCGGTGGTCTTGGCGACTTCCACCAGCAGCGCATTGACCAGCGTGGTCTTGCCACTGCCGGTGCCGCCCGCCACGAGGATGTTGGCGCGAGCGGCGACGCCATCGCGGCATGCCGCCGCCTCGGCCGGCGACATGATCCCGGCGGCCGCATAGTCGTCGAGCGTGAACACCGCGACGGCGGGCTTGCGGATGGCGAAGGCCGGGGCCGCGACGACGGGCGGCAGCAGCCCCTCGAACCGCTCGCCCCCTTCGGGCAGCTCGGCGGAGACGCGCGGGGACCGGGCATGAACCTCGACGCCGACATGATGCGCGACCAGGCGGACGATGCGCTCGCCGTCAGCGGCGGCCAGCGTCATGCCGGTGTCGCTGATGCCCTCGCCGAGCCGGTCGACCCACAGCCGTCCGTCCGGGTTCAGCATCACCTCGATCACGGCGGCATCGTCGAGCCAGGCCGCGATCGACGGCCCCAGCGCCGTGCGCAGCATCCGCGCGCCGCGCGTGTTCGCTTCGGATCGGATCGGCTGGACGGACAAGAAACGGCCCCTGAATTAGGCCGGGCGAACCGCCGCCCGGCGTCAGGGGCACATCAAGAGAGACAGGAAATCGCGCGAGGCAACAACTATGTCAGGGCGTAGTAGTGACGGCGGCAGATAAGTGCGCGTTGCGGTCTGACGCTTTCAGCACCGCTCTCCGCCCGCGCTATTTCGTGAAGATACCTGGCCGATTCGCGCATGGCCGGCCCCGGCTGGTTCGCTGCACTGTCATGTGTCGGTGGAGCCGCCGTCACGACCTGCAATATCCTCCGGTATTTCGTCGAGCAGGCTCTTGCCGCTGGCGTAGCGGCGGCCCAGCGTCTCGACAAAACCCTCATAGCGCTTGCGGCCCTTGACCTGGGCGGCCGCCTGATCCTCGTCGGGCAGCGGCGGCGTCACCGCCAGCCAGAAGCGGACGAAAAGCGCCAGTGCCTCGGTGGTGAGGCCGGTGTTGCGTTCGAGCCGCTGGACCTGCCGCGAAAGCCGGTCGAGCCTTCGGGCGAAGGCCGCCTCCATCCGGTCGGCGCCGTCCGGCGACATCCAGGAGGTGACGGCGGCTTCCACGATCGCCGAGCGCGAGATGCGGCGGCGGATCGCCAGCTCGCTGACCTGACGGGCCAGCTCGGGCGGAAAATAGACGTTGAGACGCACGCGCATGGGAATCTCCTACATTTCGATGCCGTCGTCGGGATCGAGCGACGCCTGCCGCGCGACGCCCTGCATCCGCCGCCGTGCCGCCGCCTGGCGCGCAGCATCCTCGGGTTCGTCCTCGACGATGGAAAACTCCTGCGCGGGCGGTGCGGGCGTCGTCTCCTTCACGATGGCGACATGATCGGGAAGCTCGGGCTCGCGGCGCAGCCCGCTGTTGGCGGCATCCTCCTGGCGCCGGATGATTGCCGCGATCTCGGCGGGATCGGCCGAAGCGGCGAGCCCCGTCCAGTCGTCGGGACGGATTTCCCGAGGTGGCGATGCGGCCGGATCGGGCGGCGGCATGATCCGCGCGGCGAGACGGGGATCGGCGTAGTAAGCAGCCTTCTTCGCGCGGATGGGCTGGACGCCCGACACCATGACGATTTCCTCGTCGGGCGGCAGCTGCATGACCTCGCCCTGGGTCAGAAGCTGGCGGGCGGTTTCGGAGCGCGAGACCATCAGATGCCCGAGCCAGGGCGAGAGCCTGTGCCCGGCGTAGTTCTTCATCGCGCGCATCTCAGTCTTGGTGCCGAGCGCCTTCGACACGCGCTCGCCCGTCTTCTCGTTGTTGGTCGCGAAGCTCACCCGAACATGGCAGTTATCGAGGATCGCATTGTCCTGCCCGTAGGCTTTCTCGATCTGATTGAGCGACTGCGCGATGAGGAAGGATTTCAGGCCATAGCCGGCCATGAACGCCAGCGCGCTCTCGAAAAAGTCCAGGCGCCCGAGCGCGGGAAACTCGTCGAGCATCAGCAGCAGGCGATGACGCCTGGCGCCGCTCGGCAGTTCCTCCGTCAGCCGCCGCCCGATCTGGTTGAGCATCAGGCGGATGAGCGGCTTGGTCCGCGAGATGTCGCTGGGGGGAATGACGAGGTAGAGCGTCGCCGGCTGCTCGCCCGATACGAGATCCATGACGCGCCAGTGGCAGGCGCGCGTGACCCGGGCGACGACGGGATCGCGGTAAAGCCCGAGAAACGACATGGCGGTCGAGAGCACGCCCGAGCGTTCGTTGTCGCTCTTGTTGAGCAGTTCGCGCGCGGCCGAGGCCACCACCGGATGCACGCCGGCTTCGCCGAGATGGGGCGTCGCCATCATCGCGGCCAGCGTCTGCTCGATCGTCCGCGCCGGGTCGGACAGGAAGGCGGCGACACCCGCCAGGGTCTTGTCGGGCTCGGCGTAGAGAACATGCAGGATCGCGCCGACCAGCAACGCGTGGCTGGTTTTCTCCCAGTGGTTGCGCTTCTCCAGGCTGCCTTCGGGATCGACCAGCACGTCGGCCACGTTCTGCACGTCGCGGACTTCCCACTGGCCGCGCCGCACCTCCAGCAGCGGGTTGTAGGCGTCCGACGCCGCGTTGGTCGGGTCGAACAGCAGCACGCGGCCATGCTGCGCGCGGAAGCCCGCGCTCAGCGTCCAGTTCTCGCCCTTGATGTCATGAACGATCGCCGATGCCGGCCAGGTCAGAAGCGAGGGGATCACGAGGCCGACGCCCTTGCCGCTGCGGGTCGGCGCATAGCACAGCACATGCTCGGGGCCGTCGTGGCGCAGATAGGCGCGGCCCAGCTTGCCGAGCACCACACCGTCGTCGCCGAGCAGCCCGGCCGCACGCACCTCGTCCTCGGTCGCCCAGCGCGCCGAGCCATAGGTTTCCGCGTTCTTCGCCTCGCGTGCGCGCCAGACCGACATGGCGATGGCGACAGCGACCGCCACGAAGCCGCCCGACGCGGCGATCCAGGCGCCGGTCTGGAAGATGGCGGGCGCATAGGCGTCGTAGCTGAACCACCACCAGAAGAAGGCGTAGGGCGGATAGACCGGCCAGCCGAGCGCCGTGAACCAGGGTTCGCCAAGCTCGGGCTGATACGCCAGCGCCGCCGCGGTCCATTGTGTGGCGCTCCAGATCGCGGCGACCACGATCAGGAAGACGGCGATGATCTGGCCCCAGAGGATTTTGGTAGCGGGCATGAGAGTCTCCTTCTTTCAGGGGGCGAGGCCGCGCTTGCGGCCCAATGACCATCCGATGCCGCCGCCGTTGCGGGCGATGCCCGCGATCTGGCGCCCGAGCTGGCGTTCAAGGTCGTTCGACCAGGGGACGAGCCGGAAGCCCAACCCGTCGTCGATCATCGCGAAGCGACCGGAGGCGAGCGCGAGGCGCTGGCGGCATGTGCCGGCGACCTTGTCGCCGGGATTGGTAGGCCGGTAGGCGAGCCCCGTCCGGCCCGCGATCTCGGCACCTGTCGCGTCCAGTTCGCGGCGGCGAAGCGTCTCGATCAGGTTGCCTTGCAGGACCACGCGGTTGCCGAAGCGGCGGGCCAGTCCTTCGCGCACGAGATGGTCGGTGCGCTGGTCGAGCGCCCGCTGCACCTCCGATCCGAAGCCGGCGGCCGTCACTCCACGGCCGCGCTCGATCAGACGATGATCGAGCCAGGTCGCGCCTCTCGCCTTCACCTGAGCCGCGAGGTCGAGATCGGATCGCGTCGCCAGGAACAGGGACGGCTTCGGATCGCCCGGCCGGCCGACGGCGCGCAGCTCAACGATGCCGCCGATATCCGGGCTGCGATCCAGCGCCTCGATGCCCGGAAGCCGGACATGGTGGGTGCGCCCGTCGATGCCGTCGATCACGGCATAGGCCGAGCCATGCAGCTCGTCGTGCAACCCCTTGTCGATCAACCGGCCGACGATGGGCTTTTGCGGCGCTGCGCTGACGATCTCGTAAGTGTCGAGCGGGCGCTGCAGGCCGCGACCGTTCAGCGCCTTGCCGATCGTGCGGATGATGTCGCCGCGCGTGCCCAGCTCGCGCAACCTGGCTTGCGCATCCGACGCCAGTGCCCACTGACCGGGCGCGGCCTCGGCTGCGAGCCCCATAGTTTCCAGATGCTGCAAGCGGCCGATCATCAGGCGGCGGACCTGGGGATCGTCGAGTCCGGGCTGCTGGGGGCGCAAGTCGATGACGCCGAGTGCGTCCGCCGTGCGATCGATCTCGGCGTCGAGCCTGGTCCAGCGTTCGGCCGTTACCTCGCGTTCGAGCGCGCGCTGGATTTCATGCTCCGGTTTCGGACCCAGCTCGGCCCAGGCCAGTTCTTCGGCGCGCGAGCGCAGATTGTGGCTGATATAGTCCCGGTTGATGACAAGGTCGGCGCCATGGTCATCGACGCCGCGCACCAGCAGATGGACATGCGGGTTGTCGGTGTTCCAGTGATCGACCGCGACCCATTCGAGCCTGGTGCCGAGATCGGCTTCCATCTGGCGAACGAGATCGCGGGTATATTCGCGAAGGTCCGACAGGTCCGCCGCATCCTCGGGCGAGACGATGATCCTGAAATGATGCCGGTCGTCCTTGCACCGATCGGCGAAGGCGCGATCGTCGGCGCCATCGCCATTGGCGTCGAACATCCGCGCGGGCGATCCGTCGCGGGTGACGCCCTCGCGCTTGAGATAGGCGATGTGCGCGGACAGCGGCGCCCTCGGCCGTCCATTCCGGTGGAAACGGGTGACAGGGACAATCTTGACCAGCACGCGCCGGCCCGATCCGAACAGGCGGCTGCGTGCGAAGGACGTGCGGCCACGGCCGAAGTTCGATTGCCCGCGCTGGCGCGATCCGCCCCAGCCGGCCGTTCGCCGGCCTCCGCCGCTGCGCGCGGCGACGCGGAGCACCTGGACGACAAGTCCTTGCGCCTTGCGGCCCTGGCCGGCTCCCCTGTTCCTGACCTTGCCCGGCCGGACGCGGAAATCCTCGTCCTCGCTCACGGCCGGGCCGCTTTCCGCCGAAAATGGCCCATAGTGCCATTCGGCGCTTTGATTTTGCTGGCTTTTTTCTTCCGAGCGGCACGCTCGCCGACCGACGTACCCGCGCCAAATCGTTGAAAGACATAGGCTTTCAGCGAATTTGGGGCGCGCTTTCTATCTTGCCGTCCCTTCCTTCGGCTTTTTCCTGCCCTTCCAGGCACTTCCACCTTCCAACCGGGCAATCTGAAAACGGGGGCGGTCATGGCGCGCCGCTCGCCTCTCGACGTGCAGCCACCGTGCAATTCGGCCGCGGCGGCGCTGCAACGGGATCGCCCGGCAGCGCGAACTTGAGGCGCCAGGTTCGCCACGCTTCGGCGACGGCGCCGGTGCCGGGGAACAGGTCGTCGAGCGTGTCGTCGGGACGCGCGGCGACCGTCTCGAACGCCCAATGAGCGACCACTTCGGGTTTCGCGCCGGTAAGCCCACGGCGCAGCGTGATCGGGCATTCGATCCAGTCACGCAGGACCAGCCGCTTGCTTACGACCGGCTTGCGCGCGGGCTTCACGATGACGGGTTCCCACGCATAAGCGACCGGCACGTTGCGCTTGAACGCGGCAAAGCCTTTCACCCAGGCCATCCACCGCGCGCCGGTCTCGCGCACGAGCGGCGCGAGCACGGCGACCGATTCCGGCGTCGCGGCGGCATGCAAAATCCAGCCGTCATAGTCTCGCTGGAGCCGCTCGATCAGCGCGGGATGATCGACCTCGCCCGCATAGTCGGGATGATCGCGATAGAGATGCGCGCAGCCGATATAGGGCGGATCGGCATAGGCGATCTTCACGGCTGCCTCCGCCCCGACAGCGCGACGAACAGGCTGTTCGCGGGCGGTTCGACCGCAGCGCGCATGTCAGCCGCGCGTTCGCCGGACGACGTTTCCGGTGCGGCCGGATCGCCGTTCGGCCGCGCCGCGAACAATGCAGCCCTGCGCCATGCAAAAGGATCGGACGGCGGTGCGGCAGCAAGCCGGCTGTCGTCCGCGCCGCCTATGATCGACGCGAGCTTTGCGAGATAGGCGCGCGTCTCGGCGGGCAGCGGACGGCCGCGCGATAGATATTCGTCGTAGCGGCCCGGCCCCGCATTATAGGCCGCCAGCATTGCCATCGCGTTGCCGTAGCGGTCGTGCATCGCGCGCAGGTAAGCCGCGCCCGCCATGATGTTGTCGCGCACATCATAGGGATCGCGTCCCAGCCCGTGGCGCGCGCGCAAGCTCGCCCAGGTGCCGGGCATGATCTGCATGAGGCCCATCGCCCCGGCCGTCGAGACCGCGCGGACATCGCCGTTGCTCTCGACGCGCATCACCGCCCATATCCAGCTTTCCGGGATGCCGAAGCGCCGCGCGGCGTCGGCGACGTGAACGGCATAGGGATGGCTGGCTGCCGTGCGTTCGGCCGGCGTGTCCTGTGCCCGCACAGCGTTCGGCCCGATGCCGGACGACAGCAGCAGGGCCGCGAGCAGGACGGCCAATCCGCCCCCGCTCTTACGCCAGCCTGCCAGCGTGCTCGCTGCGGTAAAGGGTGCGCGCGATGCGCCGGCCGTGGGCCGCCCCCGGATCAAGTCCGGGGCAGACTCTTGACCTTCGCTGCGCGCGCCGGTCAGCCTGCGACCGAGCGGGACGGAGGGATGCGGCTTTTCCGCGAACAAAGGGATGATGATCGAAACAGCCACCGATCAGCTCCGGTCGTCGCGCGGCCGGGGGCGCTTCCATGACAGCCGGAACGTCCGGCCATCGTCGTCGGCGCGGAACAGAACCGGCCGGAACGGCGCCCCGAAGAGCGGGCTGTCGATCTCCAGCGCGATGTAATTGCCCGCGCGTTCGCCGACCCGTTTCCATGCGCCGCCGACTTCCGGGCCGTCCTCGTCGTCGAGGTGGACGCGGTAATCGGGCGCGTTCTCGGCGTCGCCCGGATCGATCGCGACCAGCACGATCTGCTCGTCGACACCGAAATACCGGGCGCGCCCGGCATAGCCATTGGCGGTGGGTTCAAAGATATTCGTCGGCATGGCCAATCTCCTTGGCTTCGGGGGTGGAAGGCGATTGCGACGGCGCGCGCAGATGCAGCGGCGTCGCGCGGCCGATGACGGCGGACGCCGGCAGCGGGCCGAAATAGCGGCCGTCGAGGCTGTCGGGGACGGACGGGTTGAGCAGCAGCAGTTCGCCCGGTTGCAGTGTGCGGCAGCCCCGCCAGACCGGCAGCGGGCGGCCCCGGCCGTCACGCGCGCGGGCGCTGGCGACGGACTGGCTATCGACGCTCACCACGGCGCCGATGCGGCACACGCGCTGCCCGGCTTTCGCGGCGACATGCTTCAGCAGCGGCACGCCCTCGGGCAGATAGCCGCGCGCCGAAAGCCAGCGGGAAAGCCGCTTGGGCGGCGTGACGGCGACCAGCACACCGATAGCGGGATCGCGGTCGGGATGGATGCGGTAGAGCCCGATCGGCGCGCTGGCGCTGGCGTTCCAGATCACGCGCGGGAAAGGATCGGCGACGGCGATCGCGACGAACGCCGCGGCGAAGGCGGACGCGGCGGTGGCCGTCGCCATGACGTAGCGGCGGCGCGTCACCCTTCGATCTCCTTGCGGCGAAGCCAGGCGCGATGCCGCTCCAGCGTGTAAGGGCGCGGCTGGTGTCCCGCGGCGATGCGGTTGTGGACGTGGCGCCAGTGCTCGGGCGCCGCGTCGCAGGGATCGACGCCCGCCGTCTCCACCGCGTCGATCGCGGCGAGCACCTGCTGGACCTTGGGCCAGCTCTCGATGTGCAGGAGGATTTCGCCGCCCGGCCGCACGAACGGCAGCGTCGTATAAGGCTCGCCCGGCGTGACCGCGCGCACCACGTCGATGCGCGAGGCGATCGTGCCATAGTTGTTGGCGGTCCAGCGGACGAAGGCAAACACCGCGCCCGGCCGGAAGCTCATGACGCGCGTCCGGCGTGTGACGATGCGTTCCTGCGCGACGCGGCCGAAGCGTATCCAGTGCTCCAGCTTCTTTTCGATCCAGGTCAGTTCGACTTCGGTCAGCCGCGATCGCGATGCCAGCGCCGTTGGTTCTGTCGGCGTTCGGGCGGCCTGCGCCTGCTCCGCCGCGCGGCGGCGCAGCGCGGCTTCGAACCCGCTGAAGTCTATGCGCTGCGGATGCGCGGGATCGCTCATCGTTCGTCTCCGGTGATGTCGGGGGAGGTTCGCCCGAGCACGACGTCGAGCGCGGCTTCGGTGCGCAGGATGGCGCGGCCGATGGCTTCGGGGATTTGCGGGAGAACGGCGTCGCCGAACGCCTCGACGATCAGGCTGGCCGCAGCCGTCCGCTTTCCAGCGCCGATCGCAACGCGCGTGCCAGCCACCCAGGCGGAAAGCCCATCATCCAGCCGTAGGTGATGGGCAAGGCCGCCGTTCCAGTCAGCCCACGGCTCCGCAGCATCGCCGCCAGCGCGCGGGCGCCCGCCCATTTGTCCGGCGCGCGATCCGTCATCGCGCCGTCCATCACCGCGTCCATCGTCGGCGATTTCCGCCGATCGTAGGCCGGACTCCAGCCGTCCATCCGGCTGTCGCGCTTCGTCGGGGTGGGGAGGATTTCCGCCGCGTGGCGCAACAGGTTCGGCGTGTCGATCTGCGCCTTCGCGCCGTTCGCCCGGCGTCCCGTTTCGATCTCCTGCCGGCTCAATCTCCGTCCGCCGTTCGGTTTGACAGGCGTCGGCATCATGCCCGCGTGCCGGCTCGCATGGCCCTGCAACTGGCTGAGCACATCGCCCCGGCCGCCCTTGTCCGCATCCGATTTGCGCGGCGTCGCGAGGATCATGCGAAGCGGATATGTCGATCCTGCGCCGCCGCCCGCGCCGTCCCTCATCCCGTCCGTCGCCATCGGCGTCGGCAGCCTGTTCTCGCGAAACAGGTCGAACAGACCCGATTCCTTGAGGGCCGTCCGTGCGCCCGATCCACCCTCCAGCCGGATGCCGCCTTGCTGGGATTGCGATACCGGCGTCGGCAAGCTGGCCTGGGTCGTAGCCGATAAGCCAGGACCGCTTGCGGACATGGTTGGCGCCGACATTTTCAGCAGCCACCACGCACGGTTCGCAGGCGTAGCCGAGCGTTTCCAGGAGAAGGAGCAGCCGGTCAGCGCCGCGAGTTCGCAGATTAGCGCTGTTCTCAAAAGCGAACCAGCGAGGGCGGCACTCTCCGACCAGCCGGACGGCTTCGAGGTAGAGGCCCGACCGTTCGCCTTCGATCCCCCTGCCTTTGGTGTTGGCGCTGGAGATGTCCTGGCACGGCGGCGAACCGACGATGATGTCGGGCAGGAATCCAAGTTCAGAAACAAGTCGAGCTGCCGTGAGGGACCGGACATCCGCGTAGAGTCTGACATGGGGATTGTTCTCCGCGTAGAGGATGCGGCGCCATTCGACGATCTCGCAGGCGGCGACGGTGACGAATCCGGCGCGGTGCAGGCCGAGCGACCAGCCGCCCGCCGCGGCGCTGAACAGGTCGAGCGCGCGCATCATTCGCAAAGCCCGTATTCGCTGTCGCAGAGCAGGCCGTGCTCATCGGCGTCGCGCTGCTCCTGCGCGAGGAACAGGTCGTAGTTGCGGCCGCCCCGGCTGGTGCGCGACCACGCGATCGCCCTGTCGATCGTCGCACGTCCATGATCGGCGGGATCGCCGGGCACGGTCGGCGCGGGCAGCAGGGATGCCGGCGCTCCCGATATCGCGGTGCGCCGCGAAACGAGGCTGACCAGCCGTTCCCACTCCCGCACGCGATCGACTTCCGCGGGAAACCGCATGGCCCAGGCGCGCAGTTCGCGCTTCCTAACCATGATGCAGGTCGAGCAGCCGACCCGGCTCATCCCCATCGTGTAGAGCGGGTTATGCCGGAGTCCGTGGCGCTCGGAGATGGCGAAGGCGTCGGCCGCCGACCAGCGAAAGATGGGCCGGTAGAGCACCTTGCGGGCGCCGGAGGGATGCCGCACCGACTGGATCGGCGGCTTCTTCGCCCGCGCCGGGCTTTCGTCGGCGCGCTCGCCGATCCAGTCGATGACCGAGATCCCCGCATCGAGCAGCGGACGCTTGCGATGCATCATCGGGATCAGTTTGGTCTCGTCGGTGCAGAAGCGCGTTTTGGTGCCGGGAAACCGGCCGTGCAGCATCGCCATGTCGAGGAACGGGATGCCGGTGGGATGCAGCAGCTCGAGCGCGCGGTCGATCAGATGATCGGGAACCGGGGGCGAGACCAGGACGGGACATTCGCACGCGGCGAGCCATTGGCCTTTCGTGAGCCTGCCTGCCTGCCACGCGGCCCGGCGCTGGTTGCACGCGCCCTTATGGCGGGTCCGCCGCTTCTCCTTCGACCATTCCTCGCGCAGCATCGCGCGCTTGCGGGCGAAGGCCGCCGCGTCTGTGAGCCCCGGCACGTCGTTCGCCGAGACCGTCTCGATACACAGGCCGGTGCGTTGTCGCAGCCAGCCGTCGAGATACGCGATGTGGTCGAGCGTGATCGGGTTCTCGTGGCCGTTGTCTGCCGAGAGGAACCGCGGCGCGCGGTTGCCGAACGCGGCAAGCCCCCTGCGCTCGATCCGCTCGACCATCCGGCAAAGGACGGCCTGGCTGTCCTTGCCGCCCGAGATGCTGCCGAAGTGCTGGGCGGCGATCATGGCCGCGGTTCCGGCCCGCGCCGCGTAACACGGTGCCGGGATTGATCGCCGCACGCAAAAGGCGTAGTAGTATAGCGTAGGGGAGACGGCGGATTTACTGCCCGATACTTCGCGTCGTCTCGCGAATTATCCACAGCACCAAAGCGCGTTAGAAAGAATACGAAGTATTCTTTACTGTTAGCATAGTTAGAAGAGAGCCGATTCCGCGAGCGATTCCAGAAGCTTGTGCGGAGGTCCGGTTTTTTATAGGCCGAGTCAGCGGTTTTTAATCGGCCGAGTCCGGCGGTTTTCAATAGGCCGAGTCTCATGGCCGGTTATCCACAGCCAGCCCCATGACCCGCGCCGCCTTCTCGAACGGATCGGCGGGCACGGGCGCGAAGGTCAGCCGCTCGCGGCCGAACGCCCGCTCGATCGCCAGCGCGTAGCCCGGCAGCGACTGGCGCTGCACGATGGCGCGCAGCTCGAACGCGAACTGCTTCAAGGGCGAGAGCGCGCCGGATTTCAGGTGAAGGTGCGGGACGTCGAAGCTCCAGCCGCCTTCCTGCTGGCCGCCATGCTTGCGCACGATCCGGTAGAGCCAGCGTTCCAGCCCGCCCGTTAGGTCGAAATAGGCCCGGTCGATGGTGAGCACGAACGTGCGGTCGACGACCTGTCTCTTATACACATCTGACGCTGCCGACGA
>NZ_LSIA01000233.1:0-49815 GCF_001556015.1 Novosphingobium sp. CCH12-A3
CGGGTCGTCAAGCTAACCCACTGATACCACTCAACTTAGTTTCGGATCGGGCTCTGAGAGCCAGAAGGTTGGGCAGACCGGACGTGCTGGTATGCTGGACTCGCCTGACCCGCAATTGCCAGGCGCGAGCCCCGCCATAGATCATAAGCGACAGGAACGCTGCACCGGTATCAACGGTGACGCCAATAAGCTGAAGAGCCGGGGCAAAGACGAAGGGAGCGAACACTGCAAGGGCGTGCAGTGTGAACTTCGACTTTCGAGAGTCTGCACGCGATCCCGCTCGAATCAGCAACCACGATATGATCAGCAGCGGCAGTTGCCCGAGAGAGAGCGAGATCGGCTTGGCCAGGCCAGATGCCCCCGCGATATCGACGGCCAGAGGGTGTATGCGTCCCTTGCCATAATATCCGATCGTGGGGACATTCTGGGATTGCGTGACCACGATCGTACGACCGGTGAGCAGCCCCGGCGTATAGGATCCGCTAAGCAACATCCTCTCGCCGACCTTGGGGATCGTGTCAGGTTCGACCAGAAAATCCGGTTCAAAGGTGTCCTGAAGCCCGGAATACTTCCCTGCAAGGGACGCAGCAAACGTGGGGTAATCGCGTCCGGCGATGTTCACTGAGTAAGGAGACGAGACGGCATAATCGATAAAGTTGCCGTTCCACACAGAGACAACAATGGGCGCCACGTCCGACAGCGCCTTTGGCGGCATTCGGAAATCTCGAAGCGTGAACGTATGGCCGAGACTCCCCACCGTCTGGCCACGCACCACGAGAGAAACCCCTGATCCAAAGGATCTGATTGTTTCAGCCAGCAATCGATCGCCCGCAGCATCTGTGCCGTACTTCACTGGCGCATCTACATAGACCCGATAGGGCATCTGGGGACGCAGTTGCTCCAGCACCCGCGCAAGCCTGGGTGCAGCAACCGTGTCAGAATCGGGGTGGTCACTGTCACTCTCAAGTTCGACGATGACCGTGGAGCCGTTGGCTTGGTGTTGGTTCAGCTTGTGCCGAACATTCCAAAAAACGTGATCAATCGGTGTCAGAAAATCGGTAAGCGCCAGCAACGCCGGGATCAGCAGCGCAAGGAACAGGGGGGTGCGCAGTTTCTTCAGCATGGACCCACGGGCGTTGTTTCCGAACCCGATTAGTCCGCAATGGTGAAGATCACCTTACCGGCTTGGGACGCTTAACAGGCAATCAACCAAGGCGATCCAATGATTTCCGCAGCATGAGAAGCTGCCAGATCAATCGGCTGTGGTCGGCACGGCCCGTCATGTGGGCCTCGGCAAGCGCGTCGATGCGTGTGCTGTTGAACCAGCCGGTGGCGGCTAGATATCCGCTGGCAGCAAGACCGCGCGCTTCCGCTGCCAAGGGACCGCGCAGCCACTGCGCAATCGGCGTGACGAATCCCATCTTCGGGCGAAACAGCACGTCCTGCGGCAGATAACGGCGCATCGTCTGCTTCATGAGCCACTTGCCCGTACTGCCTCGCACACGCATTCGTTCGGGCAGCCGCGCGCCGAATTCGACAAGCCGATGATCAAGCAGCGGTTCGCGCGCTTCCAGACTGACCGCCATGCTCGTCCGGTCGACCTTGGTCAGGATATCGCCGGGCATGTAGAACTTGAGGTCCGCATACTGGGCACGGTCCAGGCCAGAGCGGGCGGGAGCCTTGCGCATCAACTCCATCAACGGCTGTTCGGCCCGGTATTCACCGCGCAGATTCATGAAATCAGGCGTATAGAGCGTGTCTCGCAAGTCCGCCGAAGTCACGGCTAGGGCACGCGCGTATCCTTCCTCACCGCTGCCGGCGAGGCTGAGCAGCGTCGTCCTTGCGCGAAGCGGACGAGGTGCCCAGTCCGCCTTTGGCCACAGACGGCCCATGGTCCCGAACACCGGCTTTCGCAGCGCGGAAGGCAACAGGCCCCTCGCCTGTTCCTCGCGGTGCTGGAATGTCTGCCTGCGGTAACCGGCAAAAGCCTCGTCCGCCCCGTCGCCGGAAAGGGCCACCGTGACATGCTCGCGCGCCAGCTCGCAGACCCGGAATGTCGGGAGCGCCGACGCATCGGCGAAAGGCTCGTCGAACATGGCAGCAAGCCGATCAACCAGCGAGAAGTCTTCCGGCGAAACCGTGCGCTTCCAGTGCTGGGTGCCATATTGCGCGGCGATCCGATCCGCATAAGCGGTCTCGTCGAGCGCTGCGACATCGAAACCGATCGAACAGGTCTTTACCGGTGCCGTACTTGCCTCGGCCATGAGCGCGACGACGCTTGAACTGTCAACCCCGCCCGAAAGGAACGCCCCCAAGGGCACGTCGGCGAGCATGCGCGAAGTGACAGCCTCGCGCATATGGTGGAGCAGATGGGCCTCAAGATCCTGCCGACTGCCGGTGGCACGATCGGCGAAGGACACGTCCCACCACTGCACCGGAGGCGATGGCGGTGCATCGGCTCGAAGCAACTGGTAGTGCCCGGCAGCAAGCTTCTGCACGCCCTTGAGGATCGAGCGGTGATCCGGGACATAGCCCCAGGCAAGGTAATCTTCGACAGCCAGCGGATCGATTTCACGCCGCAGCGACGGGTGCGCGAGCAGCGCCTTCAGTTCCGAACCAAAGATGACGGCGCCGTCGGCAAGGCGCGCGGTGAACAGCGGCTTTACGCCAAAGCGATCTCGCGCCAGCAAGGTGGTGCGCTGGCGCAGGTCGTGCAGCGCGAAAGCGAACATGCCGTGAAGGCGCGGCAGGCAGTCAACGCCCCAATGCCGCCAGGCCTGGAGAATGACCTCGGTGTCGCCATCGGTGCGGAAGGTTGCGCCGAGCGCAATCAGGTCACCGCGAAGTTCCCTGTAGTTGTAGATCTCGCCGTTGAAGACGATGGCCGCATCGCCTTCAGCCGCAAGCATCGGCTGTGGCGATCCAGCGAGGTCGATGATGGACAGGCGGCGATGGCCGAGGCCGACGCCCGGCGCCGTCCAGACGCCTTCGCCATCAGGCCCGCGATGGGCGATGGCATCGCACATCCGCCGGACCCGTTCCGGATCGACAGGCTTGAGACCTTCGGTATGGATGATTCCGGCAATTCCGCACATGCGAACGTGACCTAGCGCCCTGCAGCCGTGCGGTCCATCCACGCTTCGACCGGCCCGATCGCGGCAATGGCGGCGCGAAGGGAGGCCTCGGCGGGAGGCTGGCCGGGAACCCCGTCTTCCGCGGACAGGATCAGCGCGGCCGTGCTGCGGGTCCGCAGCAGCAGACGGTCAACGATGTTGGCAAGCTTCAGGCGCGTGTTGCTACCGGTGATGAGCGGGCCGGAGCGATAGTAGCTCTCGGCAAGACGATGGACCGGACCTGCTGCCTGGATGCGCTCGGCATGGCCCCCGGCGAGCGGAGCAGCGGACCTTTCCCACGCCCACCCGCTGTCGAGCGGGATCGCGCCCTGTCCGAAGCCGCCGGCCTCGCGGCCATCGGCCTGCGCCCCGTAGAGCGCGAACGATATGTCCACGACATGGCCTGAAGCATCGCGGAAACGGCCGAGAAGGACGTGCGAGGCGCCCGAATGCAGCGGCTTCCATGGCACCTGAGGCGTGAAGTCGATCTGCTGCCAGCCAGGGATCGGGGCAAAGTCTATCCGTGCCGGCATCGGTGCCTCGAGGCGACCGGCCAAGGCGCTCCACCCGCTGAAGATCAGCGCCAGAGCAGCGAGCGCCGCAAGCGCCCTCGGCGGTCCGATCCGATATTGCGAAAGTGCGCTCAGCAGACGGTTGGCCTGAATGGCTTCGGCATCGATCATCCGATCATCGATCGCGCGGTCGAAAAAGCGCCAGGCCATGACCATGACCAGCGCCATCACCAGCGCGAAGAAGATCCAGCCGTAGAAGATATGATCGAACCCGGCGGCGAATTCGATGCCGCGGTGTTCGGCGATGAAGATGGTGCCCCAGGCCCGCACGCCATTCGCCAGGATCGGCATGGCGATGCTCAAACCCATGAACGCGATGCGACGGCTCCACGAGGCGAAGCAGACGTTGGCGACCAACGCGCCGTACGCGATCATCGCGATGAGGAACTTGACGCCAGAACAGGCCTCGGCCACTTCGAAATAGCCGCCCGGCGTGGTGATGAAGACACCTTCGATATGCGCAGGCACCTGGCTCGCATCGAGCAGCGCCATCGTCATCTGCGCGGTAATCGTCTGCAGGAACGGGATCAGCTCGTCTCCGGCCGGCACCAGAAACAGCATGTAGGCAATCGGAAAGAGCAGACCGGCCCAGACCCTGGGGCCGAGGAGGACCACTGCACTTGCCTGCGCCATCAGGACAACGCCAAGCTGCGTGGCCAGTGACAGACCCGCAAATGTTCCGAGAAGCCAAAGAAACGCCGCACCGCCAAAGAACACCAGACCAGGCCACCAGCCCTGCGGCTCGAGCTTCACCACCTCGCGCCAGCGTAGCGAGATCAGCCAAGCCAGGATGAAGGGGATCAGGAGGACGTGATTGTAAGTCGAGCTGTCCCACCATTGCAGGAACATCTCGCGCCAGTCGGTAGCGAAAAGCGCGACGTTGCAGGCCCAAGCGATGGCAAGACAAGCGAGCGCGTGGCGCCACGCTGCGGGCAGATTGGCCCAGCGCTGCTGGAGCGGCGCTTTCAGGGTCAGATCAGGCTGCGGCACGTGAACCCTCAGGTGCCGTAAGACCGAGCAAGCCGGCCAGCGGGGCAAGTACGCCTGCCCAGCCGCACTTCTCTACGACGAAGGAGCGGGCAGACTGACCGATCGTGCCCGCCCGGACCTTGTCGTGAAGCAAGCTCAGCGCGGCTTTCGCCAAGGCTTCGGCGCCGTTTGCGACTACGAGTTCCTGCCCGTCGCGCGCGGGGATGCCGGTGGCGGCTTCGGGCGTGGCCAGCACCGGGCGTGCCATCGCCATGGCTTCGAGCACCTTGTTCTGCACGCCGCGCGCGATGGTCAGCGGAGCAACGACCAATTCCGCGCCAGCCAGCCACGGTCGGACATCGATCACCGCGCCGGTCACGCGAGTGCCGTGGACGCCTTCGAGCGCGCGAACGGCGAGCGTCGGCGCGCGGCCCACGACGTTGAAGCGGGCTTGCGGAAATACCGCGCGGATCTGCGGCATGACCGCCTGCGCAAACATCTCCACGGCCGCGATGTTCGGGGGATAGTCCATCTGGCCAGTGAAGGTGATGTGCGGCCCCTGCCCCTCAAGCTCGGGAGCAAGCGGCACTCCTTCAGGGTCAAAGAAGTCGGTGTCGATGCCATTGCCCAGCGCCAGAACGGCGGGGTCAGCGCCCGGCAGAAGGCGCTGGCGAAACAGGGCGGCTTCTTCCGGCGTCACCAGCAGGCTTGCATTGACACGGCGAGCAACATCGCTTTCGAAACGCGACAGCAGCCGAGCTTCACGCGCGTAGAGATGAGCCAAAGGAAAGCGGGCCTGCCCTGCGTAGGATTCGAACTTTGCCGAATCGACGTCGACAAAGTCCATCACGACACGACCTGCGAAGTCCGTCGGCACGTATTGGGCCATCTGGCCGGAGAAAACGTAGATGGCCGAGATCGGACGGGTGGCGAGAACCTTGGCCACGTAAGCCGAGATGCGCTTGTCCGCGAAAGCCGTCAGGCTCACGGGCTTGCCCGACGCCAGCGCCTCAAGCGCGGCGATCTTGAGCGAGCGCGACCGCCGGACAAGGCAATGGGAAGCGGCGACGGCGGCAAGGTCGGGCTCGTGCGCCATATCGCCCTCATCGTCGGCGAAGCACGCCACGTGCACCGGTGCAAGGCCTGCAATGTGCCGGAGGACGTGGCACGACCGGATCTTGTCGCCGCGATCGGGCGGAAACGGGATGCGATGGGCAAGGAACAGGACCTCGCTCATGCCAGGCCTTGCGCGATCAGCGGGCCGACACGGTTGGCGAGGCCAAGCGGCAGCTTCTGCCACAACGCGATCTTGGCCTTGTACTGCGGGCTGAGCGGATTGACGTCGCGCGGAGCGTGCCCATCGGCGGTCCACGTCGCATAAGCCAGTGGCTCTGGCGTGAAGCCCCAGTTGCGCTTGAAGTGGTAGGCGCCGGTATCAACCTTGGACCTGCCAAAATCGAACCGATCGCAGCCCTGCACGCGCGCATGGTTCATCAGCGCATAGTACATCACATCGTTGGCACGCATCGTCCGCGCCGCGAAGGTGCCGCCGCCCCAGTAGGGCATGACTGCGCCGCGGTGATAGAGGCTCAGCACCGAGGCGAGCGGCTGCCCGTCACTGACCACGGTCAGGATGTCAGCGTCATCGCCGAAGCCGTCCAGCACTGCATCGAACAGGCGTTTCGGGAAAACCGGCGTGCCGAGATTGCGGACGGATTCGGCATAGACCGCATAGTGCATCGCGCGATCCTCGGCGCTGCTGCCGGTCCGCACTTCCATGCAATAACCCAGGCCACGCCGCACCTCGGCGCGCTGCTTGCGCGGGATGGCCAGTAGTTGCGCTTCAACATCTGGTGCCAGCGCCGTGACGAACCCGGCGTGGCTGTCGGTCTTCACATGCCAGCCCTCGCCTTCCGGCAAAGGACCGCCACGAAGCTCGATCGTCGGACAGTTCAGGCGCACGGCCAGTTCCTGCGCGGCAATGAACAGCGCCGGGCTGCCCTCACCGACAACGCCGCCGCCCACGCCAAAGCCGGTGGAGACCAGCGCGCGGCCGAACAGCGGTGAATGGACTTCGTGCAGGGGCAGCACGGCGCGGATCACACCGTCCTGCTCCGAAATCAGGATGTGCGTGCGGTGGCCAGTCGAGCGTTCTACCGCGTCAAGCCATTCTGGCCGGTGAAAGGCAGTGGCATTGGGATGATCGGCCAAAAAGCGCGCCACAGCCCCCCGGTCATCGGGACCGCCGAGGCGTACAACGGAACTGGCGAGAAAGAATGGCGCGTTCATGCTGCGCGGCTCAACGGCGCTCGCGCAGCTTCCGTGGCGGCAACCTCGTCCATCCGGCCCCAGCGGAACTCACGCACCAGACGCGACAGCTTTGCCGCCATGACATCAAGATTGGTGTAGTGCCGCAAGCGCGACTTAAGCGGGGCGACGGCGGGGCGCGGCTGGTCGGGGTCGATCTCCCAGGGATGGAAATAGAACACCGCCGGCCGGTCATCGCGTTCGTTGACCTGGCGGATCGCCCAGCGCGAGACGGCATAGGGCAGCAGCCGGAAGAAGCCGCCACCGCCTGCCGCCATCCGTCTCCTTGCCACCTCTGCCGTCGTGACCGGTATCTCGATCAGGTCCGCGCCCTCGATGGGGCGGAACGCAAACCGCGGTGCCTCGCGCCAGCCATAGTGGTCATGCACGACAGGCGCGACCGAGGAGGAATAGACGTAGCCCTGCTCTGCCAGCACTTCATGCGCCCAGGGAGTGCGGGCATCGATGGAAAAGCTTGGCGCGCGATAACCGGTGACGCGCTGCCCGGTCACGTCTTCCAGCACCTTGCGCGCGCGTGCGATGTCGGCAGCAAAGGCTTCGCGCCCCAGCATGAATACGCGGGCGTGATCCCAGCCATGGCTGGCGATCTCGTGCCCTGCGCCAGCGATACGGCGCATCATCGCCGGGTAGCGCTCGGCAATCCAGCCAAGCGTGAAGAACGTTCCCTTCACGCCCGCTTCCTCGAACAGAGAAAGGATCTGCTCGCAATTGCGCTCGACCCGGCAATCGAGCCCGTCCCAGTCCTTGCGGTCAATCACGGTTTCGAACGCGCCGACCTGGAACCAGTCCTCGACGTCGACAGAGAGTCCGTTCAGCATCTGGCCATTCAGCACTTGGCCGTTCAGCACCCCGGACGACATCTGTTCACCCCTTATGACGCCGCTCACGCAGCGGCGCGATGGAAGTCTTCGGCCTCGATCCACTCGATCAGCATGGTCAGGGTGTGGCGAATGGCCTGTTCCTGCTCGCTGGTCCGTGATTCCAGCGCGGCAATCGTACGCTGGGCCTCTGCCAGTGCAGCCAGCACACCGTCATCGCCGGGACGTGCTTCGAGAGCGGCGATGCGGCGATTGGCTTCTTCAAGCTGCGCGGCAAGATCGAAGTCCGGCAGCGGCGCGACTGGCGCGGCGCGCATGTCGGCCAGTTCGATGATCGCCTGCTGGAGTTCGGCAATCTGCTCGTCGCGTTCAGCCAGGGCGGCACGCCATGCGCTCTCGTCCAGGGCCGGCGCGGCAACAGGCGCCTGAGCGGCCGGAAGGTCAACCTGGGGCACATCGGCCAAGGGAGCGGGGGCGACCGAGACCTGCGGCTTGCCGAAAGCGCCATCGCCCGCAAGGTCCGCCAGCACGGCCTGCAGCATTGCTGCATCGATATGATCGCGCTGGTCCACCGCGCCCATCAGCATCAGACGGTTGACGATCTGGTTGATCCGGCGGGGCACGCCGCCGCTGGCCTTGGCGAGATCGGCATAGACGCGCGCATCGAACTGCGGACGCCCTTGCCAGCCGACCAGCGCAAGGCGATGCTCGACATAGCTGCCGACTTCAGCCGGCTCCATCGGATCAAGGTGATGCGAGGCGATGACGCGCTGGCGCAATTGCTCGAGCTCGGGCGACGTCTGGATCAGCGTGCGGAACTCAGGCTGGCCGAGCAACAGGATCTGCAGCAGCGGGTGCGCGCCCAACTGGAAGTTGGAAAGCATGCGCAGCTCTTCGAGCGCTTCGACCGAAAGGTTCTGCGATTCATCGACCACCAGCAGGCAGCGGCGGCCTTCGCGCGCTTCATGATGCAGGAACGCCTCGATCTGGGCGAGTGCGGTGGCCTTGTCGTGGCCCGCCACTTCCAGTCCGAAGGCGCGAGCGGCGACGTGAATCAGTTCCTCGCCATCGAGCGCCGAGGTGACGATCTGGGCAGCGGTGAGTCGCTGGCGATCGACCGTCGCCATGAGGTGCGCTGCGAGCGTCGACTTGCCCGCGCCGACTTCGCCGGTGATGACGATGAAGCCCTCACCCTGAGCAAGGCCATAACCGAGGTAAGACAAGGCCTTACGGTGCGTTCCGCTTTCGAAATAGAAGCGCGGATCGGGCGTCAGCTGGAACGGACGGCCGGTAAGTCCATAAAATTCATCGTACATCGAAGCCGTCTCCGGGCATCAGAAGGAATAGCGCAGGCCGACAAGGCCCGATGCGATTACTTCGTCTTCAATCACTTTACGGTTAACACTATCCAAACCGACCGCTGCGGTCGCCACGAGGCGGTCCGTCAGGTTGCGGAAGTAGGCGGCGTTGACGCCCACCGTGGTCACGTCGCCAAGGCTCGAAGCGCCTGACTCGAACCACGCGGCATAAGCCGAAACGGCGAAGCTCGACCGCCGGTCGATCGGGCCGTTGAGACCGGCGTCGACATAGAAGCTTTCGTCCACCAAGCCATTCGCAGCGCCAAGAACCGAATCCTCCCGAGCGATGTACTTGCGGCGGATGTAGCCTGCGCCAACCCCGGCCTGCAGGCGGCCGAGGCGGTGGGCATAAGTGGCGTTGACGCCGCGGGCGCGGAACACCGAACTTGCGACCGAGGACAGCGCATTGTTGACGCAGCCGCCGGATTCTGAGCCGATGGCGCAACCGCTGATCTGGCCGTTGAACGGATCGCGGTTGACCTGGAAATCGGTCGGCAGATCGCGCAGCGCGCGGTTCACCTGCCCGCCAAAGCCCGACACGTTGTCGTAGACGGCGACTGTCAGCGAGCTGCGCACGTTCGGGTTGTAGGAGAAGCTGCCGTAGTAGGTCGTGCTGTCATAGCGGCGACCGACAAAGGCAGAGAGTGCAGTGCGTCGGCTCGGCCGCCACATCACGCCTGCGTCCCAGGTAAAGCCTTCGGTATCGTAAGCCAGCTTGCGGGCCTGCGACTTGTCGGTGACGTAGCGGCCGTTGCTGCCGATCACCGGCACGCCAGCGGAATCGCGCACGGCATCACGGGCAGAGACCTCCACATCCTCGTATCCGACCGCGCCAACGAGGGCGAGTTCCATCGTGACGGGATAGGTGACCTGCACGCCTGCGCGCATGTCACGCACGCGCTGATCGAGGTTGCTCACGTCTTCCTGATAGTACGATCCGCTGGCCGTGATGCCCACCGGAAGGACCGTATCAGGCGCAATGCCTGCAGAGACTTGCGCCGACTGCGATACGGAATCGTCGAAGATGTCGGTCAGTGCCTGCCCCGGGGAAAGCTGGAGGGCATCCTTCTGCTGCACCTTGGTGTAACCGAGGATGTAGGAGCCAGACAGCGCCACGTTGCCCACGTGGGTGGAAACGGCAGGTCCGGCGTAGAGCGAATAGACCTGGCTTACCGCGTCGTCAGCGGCGAGCGGATTGAGCGTTGACGCACCACTGCCCTCGACGCGTGTGCGGGCCGCAAGCGCGCCAGCTTCGACCGAGAGAGTGCGCGGGATCAGGTCATGCTTGACGCGCGCGAGGCCGGAAAGCGTATCCCCGTCACGCACGCGATCCGTCTGCGATATCCGCCGCTCATAGCGGACCGAGACGGCGCCTTGCGTGCGACGACCGTTGAGCGTCATGTCGACACCGGCCGCGATCGTGCTGTAGGTCAGCACTTCGTCGCCGGGCGAGAGCTCCCACAGCACGTTCTGCGTGGCTTCGATGTAGGGCGTGATCGTGGCGCGAGGGCCGCCACCGGCACCGCGCGAGGTCAGGCCCCCGCCCTTGCGCGGAGCATCGGCCTTGCCCGAGGGCGCATCACCATCGACGCTCTCGTAATCGAGCGATTGCGCGTGAAGCGGACCTGCCACGAGCATTGCCCCGGCAAGCGCGAGCAGGCGCACTGGAAGGCGCGAAGGAAGCCGCATCCGGGTCATTCCTTGTATCCATAGTAAGTGCCGAAGCGGCGACCGGTGGTCGAGAACCGCGTGCCGTTGAGCAGGAGCTTGATGTCCTCGCAGGCCGAGAGCAGGCTCACGGCATCGCGCAGCGCGGCTTCGCCGGTGATATCGGCGCGCACCACCATCACGGTCTGTCCGACGTGATTGGCCAGGACGCTGGCGGGTGACGCTGCCAGCACCGGCGGCGAATCGAAGATGACCACGCGGTTCGGGGCATGGGCCGTCAGCCGGGCCAGCACATCCTCGGTACGGGCGGAGGCGAGGTATTCGGTGTCCGACCCCGTCGCATTGCCGGCAGGCAGGACGTAGAGCCCGGCGATGTCGGTGCCGATCACGCAGTCTTCCACGGCAATGTCCGGATCGGCCAGCGCGTCCATCAAACCCTTCCCGCCCGGCAGGCCGAGCGTGGAGAGAACCGAAGGCTTGGCGAAATCGGCATCGACCAGCAGGACTTCGGTGTCCTTCTCCGCCGCCATCGACAGCGCGAGGTTGACCGCACAGAAGGTCTTGCCCTCACCCGGGTGGGCCGAAGCGACAAGAATGCGCTCGCCATGCTCGACCCGCTCGTCTGCCGCCGTGCGCAGCAACTGGCGCTTCACGATGCGGAATTCCTCGAGCAGGCCGGTCACCCCGCCCTCGGGCTCGATCAGGCACTGTTCGCGCAAATGCGCGCGGTCGATCGCGTGGCGCTCGCCAGTGAACGGACGCACCGGCGGCTCGGACCGGACGATCGGTTCAGGCGTGACGGGCTCGGCCACAGACCTGGGCGCTGGCACTGGCGCGACCTTCGGCACCGGCGCGGGCGCAAGGTCGGGCACGACCGGGCGCGTCAACGTGCGGAAATCGAAGGTTCCGGAAGCGCGCTCGATCAGCGAAGGACCGCTTGCCGGGAGAGGAATCTTGCTCTGATCGGTCATCGCATGTCTCCTCAGGCCACCATGCCGCGCTTGAGCATCTCGACGCCGAGCAGGACGAAGAGGACGACGAAGAGGCCCGCCACGCCGCCAGCCCAATATTTCAGGCGCTTGGCGCGCTGGGCACGGGTTTCGCGCGTGATCGCTTCGGAAATCGCGCCGAGCACGGGCAGGCCGGTGGCGCGCTCCAGCTGGCCGGTGGTCGAATAGGCGGACTTGAGCTGGCCCAGCGCAAACGCGCCGCCACAGCCCGCGCCGATGCCGACGATCAGCACAAGGAACAGCAACAGCGGACGGTCCGGCGCAGCCGGGCCGCGCGGCATCGTCGGCGGATCGATCACCTCGAACTTCACCGCATCGCGCTCGGTCTCGACCTGGCCGCGCAGGCGAAGCTGCTCGCGGTCGCGCAGGAGCTTGTCGTATTGCTCCTTGAGCACGTCGTAATCGCGATTGATGCGCGCAGCCTCGGCTGCCACGGTCGGCTCGCTGTACTGCTGCGCGGTCAGTTGCGAGATCTCTGCCTGAAGCGACGCGCGGCGCGATTGCAAGGAAACGAGGCTGGCCTCGCGGTCGGCCTTGATCGACACGAGCGAGCTATAGGCAGGGTTGGGCGCACCGCCGCCACCGCCCTCGCCTGCCGCAGCCTTCTGCAGGTTGGCAATTTGCGCCTTGGCCGAGATCACGTCGGGATGGCTGTCGGTCAGCCCCCGCGCGCGCATCGATCCCAGATCAGACATGGCCTGGGCCAGAGCGCCCTTGGCCCCGCCCGAAACGCCGGGAATGGCAATGGTCTGCGGGGTGCCCGAAAGCTGGCCGTTGATCGAGGCCAGCGCGCTCTGTGCCGCGAGCAGGTTGGATTCGACATCGCGCATCTGGTTGCGCGCGGCCTCGAGCCGGGTGGTCAACGAACCTGCGCCGGGGATGAAGCCAGCATTCTTCGATTCGAACTCGGTGCGCTTCAGTTCTGCTTCTTCGAGGGCCTTCTTCCGGTCGGCCAGCTGCTGGTCCATGAAGGCCAGCGTGTCGGTCATCTCGCCACGGCCGCCTGCAAGGTTCTCCTCGCGGAAGATGTCGATCATCTTCTGGACCACGTCCTGCGCAAGCTTGGCGTTCTCGCCATCGTTGCGGCCACCGCCTCCAGCGGTGCCGGTAATCTCGAACAGGTTGTCCTGCTGGCTGACCACCGTCACCTGCTTGCCGAGGCTCTCGACCGCCGCCTGCATCTGCTTGTCAGTGGTCACCTTGTCACCCAGCCGGGTAGCGCGGACGACCTTTTCAAGGTTCACCGCGCTCGTCAGGGTCTGGCGGACACGCTCGATATCGCGCTTGCGGTCTCCGCCGATGCCGATCTGGTCGGCCAGGACGTCATCGATCTGGACGAAGATGCGCGCCTTGGATTCATAGCTGTTGGGCACCATCGCCACCACCAGCCAACCGAGCAGGCAGACGGCCCATGTGATGCCCAGCGCAATCCAGCGCCGGTGCCAGATGCCATGGAGCGCAATGCGCAGTTCCTCGTAAATGCTGGTCATCGGCGCGCGCTCAGAACGTGCTCTCGGGGATGATGATCACGTCGCCGGGCATCAGCAGCACGTTGGCCTTGGTATCGCCCTTGCGCAGCAGATCGCCGATGCGCACTGCGTATTCCTTCTGCGCGCCCGACTGCTTGTCGAACCGCACCAGCCGCGCCTTGTTGCCGGCAGCATATTCGGAAAGCCCGCCCACCGCGATCATCGCGTCCAGCAGCGTCATGTTGGCGCGGAAGGGGATCGAGGCCGGTTTCTCGGTCGCCCCGACGATGCGCACCTGCTGACTGAAGGTCCCGGCAAACTTGTTTACGATGACCGAGACGATGGGCTCCTGAATGTACTGCGAGAGCTGCAGCTTGATGTCCTCGGCCAGCATGGAGGGCGTCTTTCCGACCGCAGGCATATCGGTGATCAACGGCGTGGTGATGCGCCCGTCCGGCCGGACCTGCACGCTCGCGCCAAGTTCAGGATTGCGCCAGACGAAGATGGTCAGTTCATCGAGCGGGCCGATCACGTACTCCTCGCCGGGCCCTTCCTGCAGCGCCACGAACGAGGCAGGTGGCAACTGCGGACCTGCTCCAACTCCGCCACAGCCAGACAGGGCAAGGCTCAGCATGGCCGTGCCGGCAAGCATACGGGTCAGGCGGGAATTGAACGGCATGAACTGTCCTTCTTGCTGCGGTGGCTCCTGCGCAAAAGCCTCGTCAGCCGCATGCGCAGGTCCGCAAATCACCGCTGGCTATCGCCAAAAAGGGTGAAGATTGCGTTAGCCTTGATTGCTTGAAGGCGTGACGCCAAGCGCCCATTCGCCGCCGTCCCGTAACGGGACTGGCGCGGAGTCATCCGTTAACAGCCGGAACCTATGCTCTTGTCAGACAAGCATTTCCGCGGCCGGCCCCTGGCCAAGGAACATCGCCGGGCTGGCGCTCGCTCCATAGGCACCGGCGCAGAAAATGGCGACGATATCGCCGACGACAGCCCGCGGGAAACCACCCTTGTCGGCCAGCCGATCGAGCGGAGTGCACAGGCATCCAACGATGCTCGCCTCCTCCTCTACCGGCGCATCGAAGCGCGTGGCGATGGCACTGGGATAATTGCGCCTGACCACTGTGCCGAAGTTGCCCGAGGCGGCTAGCTGGTGATGCAGGCCGCCATCGGTGACGAGGTAGATCTCGCCATGGCTCTCCTTGCGATCCACCACGGTCGCAAGATAAACGCCTGCTTCGCCAACGAGATAGCGGCCAAGCTCGATGCAGAAGGCCGTGTCGCGCAGAACTTCGGGCAGATCGGCAAAGCGCTCGGCCAAGGCCTCGCCGACCGCGCCGATGTCGACTGGTTCATCCCCCGGGAAATAGGGAATGCCGAACCCGCCGCCGAGATTGCACTTCGCCAGAGGAACCCCGGTTTCCTCGGCAAGGCGCGCCGCCAGTGCCAGGGTCTGGCCCTGAGTCTCGATGATCGCGTCGGCTGAAAGCGCCTGGCTTCCGGCAAAGATATGGAAACCCTGCCAGTCCGCTCCTGCAGCAAGCAACTTGCGCGCGAGCGCCGGTACGCGTTCCGCATCGATGCCGAAGGGCTTGGCCCCGCCGCCCATCTTCATGCCCGACCCTTTGAGGTCGAAATCCGGATTGACCCGAATGGCAAGCCGGGGACGAACGCCCACTCGTTCGGCAATGGCCAGAGCGCGGCTGGCTTCCCCCTCGGATTCGAGGTTCAGGGTTGCTCCCGTCGCAATCGCTGCCTCAAGCTCCGCGTCGCGCTTGCCGGGGCCCGCGAAGCTGACCCGGGCCGGGTCAACGCCCGCCGCGCGGACGATGGATAGTTCGCCGCCTGAGGCGATATCGAAACCATCCACCAGCCCGAGCATATGCTTGAGCAATGGCCCGTAAGGGTTTGCCTTGACTGCATAATGGATGGAAAGCCGTTCCGGCATCGCGGCGCGCAATGCCGCCACCCGCGCCGTCAGAAGATCGCGCGAATATACGAACAGGGGCGTTACGCCCGCTTCCGCAACAAGTTCGGTCGCCTTGCGCCCGGCGATTGCCAGGACACCGTCGATGGCGGTGTAACCCGATGGAATAGGGCCGAGCGGCTTCATGCCTGCGTCTCCTCGGCCAGTTCTGCAGCCAGCGCAACCCGGTCAAGCTTGCCATTCGGACTCACGGGCATGATCTCCCGCCAATGGACGTGGCGCGGCACCATGAAATTCGGCAAGGCGCGGGTCAGGGCAGGAACCAGGCCGTCCTTGTCGGCGCCGAGCATCGCTCGCGCCACGAGATGGATCGCTTGCCCCAGTTGCGGATCGGGCAATCCCAGCGCTACCGCCTCGGCAACGATGCCTGTGGCAACCGCAGCTTCTTCGACTTCCTGAGGGCTGACGCGATTGCCGCTGGTCTTGATCATGGCGTCACGCCTGCCGACGAAATGCAGCAACCCTTGCGCATCGCGCTTCACCCGGTCCCCCGACCAGACGGCCATGCGGCCAAGCTTCGAGAACGCCGGCGCAGGCCTGAACCGCTCCGCCGTGCGCACTGCGTCCTGCCAGTATCCTTGCGCAACCAGCGGCCCTGCGTGGACCAGTTCACCTTCTTCCTCGGCTTGAGCTTCTTCGCCCAAGTCATTGATGACAAGAACTTCTGCAAAGGGAATGGCACTACCGATCGAGGTGGGGTGCTCGTCGACCAGCGCGGGATCGAGGTAGGTCGACCGGAAGGCCTCGGTCAGCCCGTACATGGCATAGAGGTCGGCCACCGGGAATTTTGTCCGCAGCGCGCGGACCAGCGATGGCGTCAAGGCGCCGCCGCTGTTTGTCAATCGCTTGAGCGATTGCGCGGCGTCCTGCGGCCATTCCAGTTCCACCAGTTGCAGCCAGAGCGGCGGCACGGCAGCGATTGTGGTGATGCCATGCCGGGCAACTGCCTTTACCACATCGCGCGGCGTGAGGTAATCCAGCGGTACCACGCTGCCCCCGGCGTACCACGTGGACAGCAGCTGATTCTGACCATAGTCGAATGCGAGCGGGAGTACGGCAAGCACGCGGTCCTGTGGCGCGATCCGCAGGTAATACGCAACGCTGACGGCCCCCAGCCAAAGATTGGCCTGGCTGAGCATCACTCCCTTCGGACGCCCGGTAGAGCCACTGGTATAGAGAATGGCGGCAAGGCTGTCCGGCTCTGCGTCAGACGGCGGAAGTGCGCCACCTTCGGCCTCCGCTTCGGCCCATACAGCAGCCTCCTCAATCGCCCGGCAAGGTGCGTCGCCCTCCTCCAGCGTATCGAGGCGGCCCTTGTTCGAGATCAGCAGCGCGGCCCCGCTGTCGGCCAGGATGTGCGCCGCCTGTGCGCGCTTGAGCAGCGGGTTGATCGGTACGTGGATTAGCCCTGCCCGTACCGCAGCCAGTGGCATCAGGCAGGCAAGCTCGGTCTTGGGCAGCCAGGTCGCCACCCGGCCACCGGGTTCGCCGACGCGCGATTTCAACCACTTCGCAAGGGTTCCTACACGTGCATTTAACGCTTCATGGCTAAGCGTGCGGTCCTTGAGCACCAGTGCAGGGGCATCACGCTCGCCGCGCAAGGCAAGGTGGTCGAGCGGATACACGGTGGGATCGGGCGTTTGTGGCACTCGGGTCTCGATAGGGAATGGCAAGAGCGTTGGACGTCTATCACGCCAGTCTTAAGGAAGCGCAAGCGGACCCGCGCGTTATCGCGGCTCAGGGCGCTTCGCCGTTCGAGCGGCTCGACTGGCTTGCCCTGCTCGCAGCGCATTGCCTCGACGAGGCGAAAGCGCGGGTCACCATTGCCGCGGACGAGCAGGGATGCACCGCCCTGCCCTGGCTGGAAGACCATGGGCAAATTGCAGCGCTTGCCAAATGGTACAGTTTTTTCGTGCGTTTTCTGGGTAATGGCAGACATCTCTCAGAGATCGTGAGAAGCCTTCCCCATAACCGGGCGTTGTTTGCTCCTTTGCCGGAGGACGACGCCACAGCCCTTGCTTCCGCATTCCGCAAGGCTGGCTGGATCGCGCTCGCCGAGCCCTGCGACAGCAACCACGTGCTTGCCGTGAACGGACGGAGCTTTGCCCAATACTGGGTAGATCGCCCCGGGGCATTGCGCGAAACCTTCCGGCGCAAGAGCCGGAAAGGCGAAGTCACGCTGCGGCTCGCAACGCAGTTTTCCCAAGCCGATTGGGACGCTTACGAGACGGTCTACAAGCTGAGCTGGAAGCCCGGCGAAGGATCGCCCGATTTCCTTCGGGCATGGGCCGAAATGGAGGGCAAGGCCGGCCGCTTGCGCCTTGGCATTGCCGAGGTGGATGGCCAACCAGTCGCCGCGCAGTTCTGGACTGTCGAGGGCGGCACCGCTTTCATTCACAAGCTTGCGCATGATGAACGCTTCCGCAAGCAATCGCCGGGAACGCTGCTCAGCGCGGCAATGTTCGAGCATGTAATTGACCGCGATGCTGTCACGCTAATCGATTTCGGCACTGGCGATGATCCCTACAAGCGCGACTGGATGGAAGATGTGCGGATCCGCTGGCGGGTGCGGGCATGGCGCAAGAACGCCATCCGTCACTGGCCCTCGCTGGTCCGTGCGCTTGCCGCACGAACACTGCGCCCCCTTGTCTCCAGGAACCGCCATGGTTAAGGGCCCGATGAAACTGATAACGGCAGCTGGACACTGATGAGCGACACCGACAGCACCCTGCGCGCGATCCTCAAGGACGTTCTTGGCCTTTCGGCCGAGCGCGTGGCCGCTTTCGATGCCTCGACCGGCCTGTTCGGGGAACTGCCCGAGCTTGATTCGATGGCCGTGGCCGGCCTGCTCACCGAGATCGAGGACCGGCTCGACATCGTGATCGAGGACGACGAGGTCGATGGCGAACTGCTGGAGACCTTCGGCAACCTGCGATCGTTCCTGGAAGCCAAAGTCACGGCGTGATCGCGCGCTGGCCTTGCCCCGGCCCCGAAGGCCAGAGCGAGGAGTATGCGCTTGCCTTCGATCGCGGCCGTGAAAAACGCCTGCTGATCGTCCCGCCTTTGTTCGACGAAGCCAACCGCATGCGGCGGATGCTGGTCGATGCCATGCGCCTGCTGGATGACGCAGGAATCGACAGCTTCCTGCCCGACCTGCCAGGTTGCCAAGAAAGCCTGCAGAAGTTCGAGGCGCAGAGCCTCCACGGCTGGCGCGGCGCGATGCAGCTGGCGTCACGCCACTTCCGGGCGACCGACGTGCTGGCGGTGCGTGGTGGCGCTCTGGTGTTTCCCAACGCGCTGCCGGGCTGGGCGCTCGAACCTGCAAAGGGTGCGGCGATCCTGCGCCAGATGATCCGCGCCCGCGTGATCGCCTCACGCGAAGCCGGTGTGCAGGAGGACAGTGCGGCGCTGCTCGAACTTGGCCGCAGCGAAGGGCTGGAACTTGCCGGATGGCGCTGCGGTGCGTCGCTGATTGCCGGGCTGGAGAATGCCTTGCCACAAATCGAGGGTCACCACCTCATTGCGCAGGGCCAGCTTGGCGGTGGCGGCTTGTGGCTGCGGGCAGAACCAGCGGCGGCGCCCGAACAGTCCGCCGCCCTCGTCCGCGTGATCCTGTCCGAGATCGACGCATGACCAGGCGCCACCTCACCTTCACGTGCGAGGGGGCGACGCTTATCGGCACGCTGGACCGCGAGGCCGCGAGTCACTCGACCGGTCTGCTGATCGTCTCCGGCGGCAATGAGCTGCGCTCGGGCGCCTGGAGCGGACAGGCGCAACTGGCCGCTCGCATCGCCAGCGAGGGCTATCCGGTGTTCCGCTACGACCGACGCGGCGTCGGCGACAGTGAGGGCGAGAATCATTCGTTCCGCCACTCCGGGCCGGATATTGCAGCAGCCCTCGCCGCATTTCGCGCCGCAGCACCGCATGTTGCCCGCATCGTCGCGTTCGGCAATTGCGATGCGGCCGCAGCGCTGATGCTGAACGCGCCTGCGCTGCCGATCGATGCTCTCGTGCTCGCCAACCCTTGGACGATAGATGGCGAGGAAGCCCCAAACGCCATGCCCGCCTCGGCTATCCGCAGCCGTTATCTCGCCAAGCTCGCCAACCCGCGCGAGGTCTGGCGGCTGCTGACCGGAGGGGTGAACCTCGCAAAGCTCGCCAGAGGGCTACGCAGCGCGGCATCGCCGACGCCTGCTCCAGCGGGCCTTGTCGAGGAGATGAGGACAGGCCTTGCGGCTTTCAGCGGCGCCGCAACGATCCTGCTCGCCAGCCGCGACCGGACGGCGCAGATGTTCAGCGAAGTCTGGGACAGCGCCGACTTGCGCATCCAGCGCATCGACAGCGCGTCCCACAGCTTTTCAGACGAAGCCGCGCGCGAATGGCTTCACGCGCGGCTGATCGAGGTGCTTGGGCCCTAAACTGCTGCGACTTCCGCCTGAGCGGCCTTGAAGTCCAGCTCGGCAAGGAAGCGTTCGGAATCTAGCGCGGCCATGCAGCCGGTCCCGGCCGCCGTCACGGCCTGGCGATAGGTATGGTCCATGACGTCGCCGCAGGCGAAAACGCCGGGGATCGCGGTCTTCGGCGTGCCGGGTTCCACCACGATGTAGCCGCTCTCATCGAGTTCGAGCTTGCCCTTGAACAGTTCGGTCGCCGGGGCATGGCCGATTGCCACGAAAGCGCCATCGGTCTCGACGACGCTTTCCGCGCCGGTCACGGTGTCGATCACCTTCACGCCGGTCAGGCCCTTGCCCGCCTCGCCGATGAAGCTGTCGACCTTCTGGTTCCACAGCACCTTGACGTTGGGGTGAGCGAACAGACGGTCCTGCAGGATCTTCTCGGCGCGCAGGGAATCGCGGCGGTGGATCAACGTCACGTCGGGCGAATGGTTGGTAAGGTACAGCGCTTCCTCGACGGCAGTGTTGCCGCCGCCGATCACCACGACCTTCTTGCCGCGATAGAAGAACCCGTCGCAGGTAGCGCAGGCCGATACGCCCTTGCCCGAAAACTCCTGCTCGCCCGGAACACCGAGCCACTTGGCCTGCGCGCCCGTGGCGATGACAAGCACGTCGCCCTCATAGATGTCGCCGCTGTCGCCGACGGCGCGGAACGGGCTGCCATCCAGGCTGACTTCAAGGATCGTGTCCCACATCATCCGCGTGCCAACATGTTCGGCCTGGGCCTGCATTTCCTGCATCAGCCACGGGCCCTGGATCACGTCGCGAAACCCCGGGTAGTTCTCGACATCGGTGGTGATGGTCAGCTGGCCGCCGGGCTGCAGCCCCTGCACCACGATCGGCTGCATCCCCGCGCGCGCGCCATAGATCGCGGCGGAAAGCCCGGCCGGGCCGGAACCGATGATGAGCATGCGGGTCTTGTGCGTGGTCGCCATGGGAAAAGTCCTCCAGTCGCCAACGAGATAAGCAGCGCAGGGCGCAAAAGCCAGTCCGCGCCCCCCGCTTTTTCCGCAGCTATCCGACAGATTTTCTTTATTCGACGAGGTTGGCTTCGATCGCGGCGAGCACCTGCGGTGTCACGCCGAGCACCTCCCGCGCATAGGCCTCCACGCTGCCGTGACGTTCCCGGATCGCTGCGAACGCGCGCTCGAGAAATTGCCCCTCGACGCCCATCAGCACGCGCACCGCGGCATCATCCATCGATATGCCGAAACCCTCGCGCACATGCCGCGCTCCGGCTTCGATGCGCGCCTCGGCATTGCCCGCAGTATTGGTGAGCAGATAGTCCGCCACGATATCATCGTGGTGCACGCCCAGCATATCGTGGACCAGCGCAGCGGCGAGGCCGGTCCGGTCCTTGCCGGCCAGACAGTGCAACAGGCTCGGCGTATCGCGTTCGGCCAAGGCGTGCATGTACAGACGGTAGGTCCCGACCAGGACAGGCCGGAATGGCAGCGTTTCGTAAAGAGCAAGCATGGCCTCTCGCGCATCGTCGGCAGTGCGCACATCGCGCGCCATCTCTTCGTGCACCGCGCGCCCAGCCGCACTTGCAGTTTCGCCAGGATGGAAAAGCACGCTGCCCTCGAACTCGGGGTGCCTGAGGCAGCGATTGGCAGCGCGCTCGCTATCACCGCGCAAGTCGATGACGGTGGCGATCTGCAAGGCGTGGACTTTCTCGAGATCCTCAGCCGTTGCCTCGCTATGCTGACCCGAGCGCCACAGGACGCCCTTGCGCAACCGACCACCGCGCGCGGCATAGTTGCCATAGTCCCGGAAATTGTGGATTCCGGCCATCGCCAGCACCCTGGCCTGTTCCTGCTCGCTCATTTCACCGTCCTTGCCTGCGCTCAGCAATGGCAGCTTTGCCCAAGCGTGCAAGCGGGTCCGTCTGACGTTTCACGTCGTGGCAATGCCTCGTGACCCGTAGCGGGTTTGGCCCTTTATTGCCGCACGGCCAGCGGTTCGAGCGCGCGCGCCACAACTACTGCCGCCGGTGTCGGCTTGGGCACCAGGGTTCCGCCCAGCCGCCGCACGGCTTCGTCCATGCGATCAAGGTCGCCGGTGTGAAGGACGTAAGGAACGCCCATTGCCGCAAGCGTCCGTGCCACCTGCTCGCAGGTTTGCCCTTGGCCCAGCGAAACGTCGAGAATGGCCGCGGAAATCGCGTTGTTCTGGACGATGGAGAGCGCCTCCATCAGATCGAGTGCCGTCAATGGCTTGCACCCGGCATCTTCGACCGCAAATTCCAGATCGAGCAGGATGAGCGGTTCATCATCGAGCACGAGCACGCGGCACGGCTCCGACGAAGCGTGATGCATCCCGCTCATTCGCCGGCATCCCGCAAGGGGATGCTGAGACGGGCGTGAAGCCCTTCGCTGTTCAGTTCTCTCACAATTCCTCCCCTGGCCATGCCAAGCATGCGGTCCACGATACCATCCACCCCGTCCGAACCTGCCGCCGCCTCTTGCAGCAAAGCGTCGGTTCCGCGCCCATGTTCCACCCAGTCGATGCGTATCGCCGGGCTCTCGGCCGAACCATTGCGCTGCCAGCCGACCGTCACCCGCCCGTCATCCCGACTGAGGGCGCCGTAACGGATGGCGTTCACCGCCAGTTCGTGAAGCGACAGTCCGAGCACCGAGACCGACGCAAAATCCGACCTGAGCCCGTTGCCCTCGAAAATGATGCGCGTCCCATCCGGATCGTAAGGCGCCAGGACGGCACGGATGGCCTGCCCAACCTCGACGGTGCCGCGATGAGAATCATCGAGGGTGGTTTCGTAAGCCCGGCCAAGCGCCTGGATTCTGTCATTGATTTCCCGCGCTTCGGCCTCGATGCCGCGAACCCTGCCGGTGAAGTTGACGATGCCGCCGATCACGGCAAACATGTTCTTCATGCGATGCGACAGTTCGCGTGCCAGCTCGCGCGCGTGCAACTCGTCGGCCCGCGCCGCGCGCACGTCGGAAACATCCCACTGGCTGCCGAAGAAATAGACCAGTTTTCCTTCGGCGTCGTAGACCGGCCCCAGATGCAGGGCATTCCAGAACGAGCTGCCGTCCTTCCGGTAGTTCAGCAGTTCGACAACCGTTACGTCCTCGCGATCCAACGCGTTGCGGATCCGCACCAGAGAGGCACGATCGCTTTCCGGGCCTTGCAGGAAGCGGCAATTGCGTCCGACGATTTCGTCTTCCTCATATCCGGTGAGGTGACGAAACGCCCGATTGGCAAAGACGATGGGCATGTCATCCTGATGAGGATCGCACAGGCAGATCGCCATGCGCGTCTGCGCCATCGCCTGCTCGAACAGAACGCCAGATGCTCCGTCGAACGTATCTTCGGGGTGTTGCGCACGAAAACGCGCCACGGATGGATCAAACACGGTGTGGGCCTGATCGATCGGGCCGGACCCAGGGATGTTATCTGAAGTGTTACGGTTCATATCAGTGGCTACCTGCCACCGAAAATGCAGTTCCTACTGCTTGGTTCCGGAAAAAAGCATTAAATTCATGGGCATCATTTTCGTTCCAGGGGAATGACGGCGAGTGTCAACCGGGATATACAAGCGAGCTTGTCCAGTTCATCGACGATCCGGATGGACCAGACGTGGGTGCTACGCCCCAGCGCCTCGGGCCGCGCCGTCGCATAAACCCACCCGTCGCGCACCGGTCGCAGGTGATTGGCGTTGATTTCCATCCCCACGCAAGCGAACCGGTCAGGGTCCACCACCATGGCTCCTGCCATCGAACCGATCGTTTCTGCCAGCGCAACCGATGCGCCACCGTGCAACCGGCCAAAAGGCTGATGCGTGCGATGGTCGACCGGCATGCGCGCGGAAATCCAGTCATCGCCACAGTCATGGAACTCGATGCCAAGGTGCGCCGGCATCGAGGAACTGCCCAATTTCGTCAGTCGCTCGAGCGAGGGCTTCTCACCATTCCACCAGATCAAGCAGCAAATCCTTCAGCAAGAAAACGCCCGGCGCATCCGGCCAGCACGGCAGTGCCGAGCGGCAACACGCTTTCGTCCACCATCATTCTGGTGGAGTGGATCGAACAGCAAGAGCGCCAGTCTACGCCTTCATGGGCCACGCCAAGGAAGAACATCGCTCCGGGCACCTTTTCAAGCACATAGGAAAAGTCTTCCGCCCCCATGATCGGAGCGTCCAGCCGGTGAAAGCCATGCTCGCCGGTTAGATCGCGAACCACCCTCTCGCCCAAATCAACCGCGCGCCCATCGCATACGGTGACAGGGAACCCCGGCGTGATCGCGACCTCGGCCGTCATTCCGTGGGCCGCGGCGATGTTCGTCGCCACCAGCTTCAATGCTTCATGGATGCGCGCGCGATTGGTGGCAGAAAGCGTGCGCAATGTGCCGCGCATGGCGACCCGGTCGGCGATCACGTTGTGGGCCGTACCCGCCTCGATTTTCGCGACTGTGGCGACGACGGGATCGCTCACCGGGAACTTCCTCGTGACGACCGTCTGGAGCGCGGTGACGATCTCACAAGCCACTGGCACCGGATCGAGCGCATCGTGCGGCATCGAGGCATGGCCGCCCCGGCCGTGCACGACGATGTCGAACTGGTCTGCCGAAGCAAGCAATGGCCCTGCCCGACCGGCCACAAGGCCATGCGGACTGTTGGGCATGATGTGCAGGGCAAAGGCAGCATCGGGCAGCGGATCTATCAGCCCGTCTTCGAGCATGAAGCGAGCGCCATGGAATCCCTCTTCGCCCGGCTGGAACATGAACTGCACCTCGCCTGCAAGGTCATCAGCCCGGGCGCAGAGCAGTTCGGCGGCACCTGCCAGCATGGCGGTGTGCGTGTCATGGCCGCAGGCGTGCATTGCGCCCGGGATGGTGGAGGAGAAGTCGAGCCCGGTCTCTTCGGTCATGGGCAGCGCGTCCATGTCGCCGCGCAGGAGGACACGCCGTCCAGGTCCGGCCCTGCCTTTCAGCGAAGCCACCAGCCCGGTCGTCGATGGCCCCTCACGCCATGTCAGTGGAAGATGAGCGAGCGCGGCGCGGACCTTGTCCCGGGTCTTGGGCGTGTGCAGGCCGAGTTCGGGTTCGGCATGGATCGCACGGCGCAGCGCGACGATCGAATCGGAAAGGCCTCGCGCCTGTTCGAGCAAGTCGGGATGAAGCATCGGAGGCCTCTTGTGGAAGGGATCGACACTAGGCTGGCACGTTGCAGCGCTGCTGTCGAGACTTGGCCTTGGGACTTGCACCAGCGGGCAGAGCGCGTTAATCGTTCGATTAAATAGTCCACTGACGGAGAGAGTCCCGATGCCCGAAGCCTATATCATCGATGCCGTCCGCACTCCGCGCGGGGTCGGCAAGCCCGGCAAGGGCGCGCTTTCGCACCTGCACCCGCAGCACCTCGCCGCGACTGTCCTCAAGGCCCTGAAGGAGCGCAACAATCTCGATACCACGACGGTGGACGACATCATCTGGTCAACCTCCTCGCAGGTCGGCAAGCAAGGCGGCGACCTGGGCCGCATGGCGGCGCTGGCAGCGGGGTACGACATCAAGGCGTCGGGCACGACGCTTGACCGCTTCTGCGGCGGCGGCATCACCTCTGTGAATCTGGCCTGCGCCTCGGTGATGTCGGGGATGGAAGACTGCGTCATCGCCGGCGGTACCGAAATGATGAGCTTCACCGCCGCGCACGGAGCAGAACAGGCCAATGCGGGCATCAAGCCACTGGGCATGGGCTCAGGCAACCTGGCGCTCGACGCCTTGCATCCGCAATCGCACCAGGGCGTGTGTGGCGATGCCATCGCCAGCATCGAAGGCATCAGCCGCGAAGCGCTCGACGCGCTTGCCCTCGTCAGCCAGCAGCGCGCCGACCGCGCGATCAAGGAAGGCCGCTTCAACAAGTCGGTCGTGCCGGTCCTGAACGAGGACGGTTCGGTCGCGCTCGACCGCGAGGAATTCCCGCGCCCCGAAACAACTGCCGAAGGCCTCGCCGCGCTGAAGCCGAGCTTTGCCGGCCTTGCCGACTTCGATCTTGGCGGCACGTCTTTCCGCAAGCAGATCAACCGCCGTTATCCTGACGTGGAAATCCAGCACTTCCATCACGCGGGCAACTCCTCGGGCGTGGTTGATGGCGCAGCGGCGCTGCTGATCGTTTCGCCCGCCTATGCCGAAAAGCACGGCCTCAAGCCGCGCGCCCGCATTGTGGCTTACGCCAACCAGGGCGATGATCCGACGTTGATGCTGAACGCGCCCGTGCCTGCCGCCAGGAAGGTGCTGGCCAAGGCCGGGCTTTCCAAGGACGATATCGACGTCTGGGAAATCAACGAAGCCTTTGCTGTCGTTGCCGAAAAGTTCATCCGCGACCTGGAACTCGATCGCGAAAAGGTGAACATCAACGGCGGCGCCATGGCGCTTGGCCACCCGATCGGCGCAACCGGTTCGATCCTGATCGGCACCGCTCTCGATGAACTCGAACGTTCGGGCGGACGCTACGGCCTTGTAACGATGTGTGCTGCTGGCGGCATGGCACCGGCGATCATTATCGAACGCATTTAACCAAAGTAAATACTCGAGACAATTAGTGGCCCGGCGATCGAATGCCGGGCCATTGTTTTTCAAGAAGTTGCAAATGTTACGTTGCAATACGTTGCCAGCGCTGGCATTTGTCGAGCTAATATGCCCGCATTTCCGCGAACTCTTGTCAGACCCCTGCGCGGTAAGCTGTCCGGCTACGCCGTAGCGATTGGCCTTGCGATAATCGCCACGATACTCAGGCAGGCAGCCGACAATCTTCTACCTCCCGGCTTCCCATTCCTGACGTTCTTTCCCGCCGTGATCGTCACCGCATTTGTTGCCGGACGCGGCCCCGGCGCGCTCTGTGGCGTGCTTAGTCTATTGTCTTCATGGTATTTTTTCATTCCGCCAGCGAATACTTTCGTGCTCTCTGCTCCAGTGGCGACCGCGCTGCTATTCTTCGCAGCAGTGGTGATTGTGGATGTCCTTCTGATCGACGGGCTGCAACAGCGCCAGGAGCAGCTGGTCGAAAGCCAGCGCCAGCTGAGCGCGATGGCAGACCAGCAAACCCTGCTTTTTCAGGAACTTCAGCACCGCGTGGCGAACAACCTCGCCTCGGTCTCCTCGATGCTGCGCATCCAGCGCCGACAGATCGAGCGGACGCCGGAAATCGCTCTCACGGTCCTTGAAAGCGCCGACCAGCGCATCGAACTGATGGGCCGCGTGCATCGCCAACTCTACAATCCGGCGGCCCGTGAGATTCCCCTGCCCGAACAGATCGAAAATGTCGTGGCTCAGGCGCAGGACGTGGCCGGGGCCGAGGACGTCAAGGTAATCATCAACGCCGTCGATGCACCCCTTGCCGTAGACCGTATGATGACGCTGATGCTGCTCATCACGGAAGTGCTCAACAACTCGATAAAGCACGCTTTTCCGGAAGGTTCGTCCGGCGAGGTTCGTCTCACGCTGGAACCCGCCAGTCACGGACGGCTGCGCCTGACGATTGCAGACAACGGGCGCGGCCTTTCTCCGGAACACGCCGACGTCCCGCGCCATCGCGGCCTCGGCACTGCCATAACCAAGGGCTTTGCCACCCAGCTCGGCGGCACGATCACGGTCGACGGCAGCAACGGGGTGAGGACGATTGTCGAGTTTCCGGAGGGCTGAGGGCAGTTTCCAACTCTCCCCCAACTCTCCCCCAACTCTACCGCAACTCACCCCTAACTCCCCCCTGACTCGTGTAGGCAAACGCCCCACTCGGCGGGGCTTTGCCCATGCACGATCACGGTGCCGCAGCGATCGGTCCCGCTTCGTTGGCGACAACCTTCAGGACCTCGGCCCAAGCAGCGACATTTTGCGCCAATTCGGCGGGATCGACCTTGTCCAAGGTGTCGTCAGGCGTGTGATGAAGATCGAAGTAATGGGTGCCGTCCTGGTTCAGGTCGACGACTGCGAGCTTCTGCCTTTCGATCACCGGCTCGACGTCCGTCCCGCCATCGGCCTTGCCCGATCCGCGGACGATACCCATCGGTGACAAGGCAGCGGCGATGCGGTCGGTCAGGGCCTTGTCGGCCATGTTGAACTGGACGCGCCAGACGCGGGACGCGCCGAAGTCGCTCTCCATCGCTAGGGCGTGGGGTTCGCTGTGCTTTTCCGCGTAAGCCTTGCCGCCGAAGCCGCCGAGTTCCTCCGAGCCTGCCCAGAGAACGCGGATGGTGCGCAAGGGCGCGCCGCCCTCTTGCGCCTTCAAGGCGGCAGCGGTGATGATGGCGCACCCCGCTGCGTCGTCAATCGCGCCGGTGCCGAGATCCCAGCTATCGAGGTGGCAGCCGAGCAGAATCGGCGGGAGCGAAGGATCGCGGCCCGGCAGATCGCCGATGACGTTGCCCGAGGGAAGATTGTCGGTGGTCTTGCCGGTGAGCGTGAGACTGAGGCGGATTGCCTTGCCGCTGCGCGCTATGCGGGCGATCAGGTCGGCATCCGGATTGGAGACCGCGCCTGCCGGGATCGGCTTGACGCCATCGGGGAACGTGGTGCCGCCGGTATGGGGGTTGCGGTGACTGTCGGTGCCGATGGAGCGGATCACCACGCCGATCGCGCCCTTGCCCGAGGCGATAGCTGGCCCCGCACGGCGGACCTGGCCGTAGGGACCATAACCGCTGCCGTCCTGGTTGCGCTTCATCGCGTGGTCGATGAAGGCGATCTTGCCGCTGAGCGAGCCGGCCGGCGCGGCCTTCAGCGCATCGAGCGTGGGGAAATAGACGACATCGCCTTCGATGCCCTTTTCCGGCGTAGTGCCGCTGTAGCCCAGTGCAGTGATCGCAAGCTTGAACGGGATCGGCGCGAGAAGGCTGCCTTCGTCCCGACCGCGCACGTAGCCGCGGATCTTGAAGGGTTCCACGGCGACGTTGCTGAAGCCCAGCGCCTTCAATCGCGCTTCGGCCCAGACGCGGGCGCGCGCTTCGGCTTCGGACCCGGGCATGCGCGGCCCGACTTCGCTGGTAAGCCCGGCGAGCAGGTCCCAGGCGACATCGCCTTTCGGATCCTGCGCATAAGCGGTTGAAACGGAGAGGGTGGCGATGAGCGCAAGGGCGCGAGCATGGTTTCTCATGCAACCGTGCTATCGCCCGGCCCACCGCCTGCCAAGCCCTGCGCGCCGCCCTTGTCGCACAAGCCCCGCTTGCCCGACCCTTCGCGCTCGGATAGAGGGCGCGCAACAGTTTTTGCCTTCTACCCAAGGACCCGAGATGGCTGCCCAATACGCCTACGTCATGAAAGACATGACGAAGACCTTCCCCGGCGCGCAGAAGCCGGTGCTGAGCAATATCAACCTGCAGTTCTATCAGGGCGCCAAGATCGGCATCGTCGGCCCGAACGGTGCCGGTAAATCCACCCTGATCAAGATCATGGCCGGGATCGACAAGGACTTCACCGGCGAAGCCTGGCCGGGTGAAAACATCACCGTCGGCTACCTTGAGCAGGAACCGCAGCTCGACGAGAGCAAGACCGTGCTCGAGAACGTCAAGGACGGTGCGCGCGAGATCGCCGACATGGTCGAGCGCTTCAACCAGATCGGCATGGAAATGGCCGAGGAAGATGCCGACTTCGATGCGCTCGGTGCCGAGATGGCCGAGTTGCAGGACAAGATCGACGCGGTGGATGGCTGGACGCTCGACAACCAGCTCGAAATCGCGATGGAAGCGCTGCGATGCCCGCCCGGCGACTGGTCGGTGGCGAGCCTTTCGGGCGGTGAAAAGCGCCGCATCGCGCTGACCCGCCTGCTCATCCAGAAGCCTTCGATCCTGCTGCTGGACGAACCGACCAACCACCTTGACGCTGAATCCGTCGAATGGCTGGAAAACCACCTCAAGGACTATGCCGGCGCGGTGCTGATGATCACCCACGACCGCTACTTCCTCGACAACGTGGTGGGTTGGATCCTCGAACTCGACCGCGGAAAGTACTTCCCCTACGAGGGCAACTACTCGACCTACCTCGAAACCAAGGCCAAGCGCATGGCCCAGGAAGAGCGTGAGGAAAGCGGCAAGCAGAAGGCGCTGCAGCGCGAACTCGAGTGGATCCGCCAGACCCCGGCCGCGCGGCAGACCAAGTCCAAGGCGCGTATCCGCAAGTTCGAGGAACTGCAGAACGCCCAGGACAACCGTCCGGTCGGCAAGGCCCAGATCGTCATCCAGGTGCCGGAGCGCCTTGGCGGCAAGGTGATCGAGGTGAAGAACATCTCGAAGGCCTATGGCGACAAGCTGCTGTTCGAAGACCTGTCGTTCATGCTGCCGCCCGGTGGCATTGTCGGCGTGATCGGGCCGAACGGTGCGGGCAAGTCCACGCTATTCAAGATCCTGACCGGCAAGGAAACGCCCGACAGCGGCACGGTGGAAATCGGCTCGACCGTCCACCTCGGCTATGTCGACCAGAGCCGCGACGACCTGAACCCCGCCAACAACGTGTGGCAGGAAATCTCGGACGGCCTCGATTACATGAAGGTCAACGGGCAGGACATGTCGACCCGCGCCTATGTCGGCGCGTTCAACTTCAAGGGTCCCGACCAGCAGAAGAACGTCGGCAAGCTTTCGGGCGGTGAGCGCAACCGCGTGCACATGGCCAAGATGCTGAAGGCCGGCGGCAACGTGCTGCTGCTGGACGAACCGACCAACGATCTTGACGTGGAAACGCTGGCGGCACTGGAAGACGCGATCGAGAACTTCGCCGGTTGCGCCGTGGTCATTTCGCACGACCGCTTCTTCCTTGACCGTCTGGCAACGCACATCCTGGCGTTCGAGGGCAACAGCCACGTCGAATGGTTCGAAGGCAACTTCGCGGCCTATGAGGAAGACAAGCGCCGCCGCCTGGGTGACGCGGCAGATCGTCCGACCGCGTTGGCGTACAAGAAACTGACGCGCTGATCTTCTTAGTCAGTAATGGGCGCGCCCCGCTGGCCATCTTGGCGGGCGGGGCGTCATCCTATTTCGTCACCCTGAACTTGCATCAGGGTCCATCTCGCCACACGCACGGACGGTGTTTGGCGAGGGATGGATGCTGAAACAAGTTCAGCATGACGGTGAGAATGCACCGACCTGCCGCACAAGATGACGACCAAGGGGATCAGCCCTTGCGGCGGAAGCGGAAGGTGAGGGTTTCGGTCTTGCCGCCTTCCTTGACCGTGACCGAGGCGGTCATGGTGTTCTTGCCGGTGCGTTCGTAGACTAGGCCGGAAAAATCGAGGCGGTCGCCCTTGCGCTCGATTAGCGGGAAAGAGACGACCTTGCCCTTCTCCTCCCAGCCGGTGAGATCGGCGTTGAAGTGCTTGAGACGGTAGGCGAGCGAGCCGCCTTCTTCGACGATGGTGATGAGTTCATAGAACATCACCGTGCCGTCCTTGTTCAACTGGCGGAAGTGGCCGACCATCTGCCCGCCAGCTGCCGGGGCATAGGCTTCGAGTGCGGGTGCGCCTTCGATGCCCTCACCTTCCCATGAACCCTCCAGCCAGGCGACGTCCGCCAATGTTGCGGGCGGCGCGGCGTGGGCGGTGATCGGAGTGAGCAGCAAGGCGGCGAAGGCGGACAGGAGCAGCTTCATGGTTTCCTTCCTCAATCGAGCGCCAGCGGCAGATAGACATGCGCGCGCTGGTGTGGCGGGACTACCTCGTCGGCATCATCGAGGTAGTTGATCAGAACAGGTCCCTCACCCAGTTCCAAATCGCGTGCGAGCAGCTCTGCGTAAAGCGTGTCGATCAGGCCATGCAGGTCGTCATAGTCGCCAGTGGCGAAGAACGAGAGGTGCGGGCCGCCCGGTAGTCGCCGTTCTTCCAGGTCACCATCAGGTTCGCCAAGACCGCCGGTATCGAGTGCGCAGGTAAAGCGGCAGGCTTCGGGTGCGGCGTAGCGGGGATCGTCGTGCGGCATGCCCCAGATCGCCTGCAGGCTTTCCGGCCCCAACTGGGCAAGCGCGAGTTCGAACAGCCGTCCAAAGCCGCGGTTCAGTTCGGAATAGGCGCCGACATTACGGACGGCGAGCAGGCGCAGTGGGGCGAGTTCGACGATCTCGATGCGCAGCGCGCTCTGCGGGTCCGATCGGGGCTCGCCCAAGGCTTTGGCGGTGTTGCGGAGGCTTTGCGGGTCACTGCCGAGGGCAGACGGAGTCTGGCCCGTCGTGGCACGCAGGGCGCGGGCATAGGCTTGCGAGGTGGCGTAGCCGCTCTGCCCGGTGGCGGCGCTGATGCCTTGCGCTGACAGAGCTGGCAGGCTTCCGGCGAGGCGTGCGCGGGTAATGGCGGCACCGGGAGCTTCGCCGGTCATCAGGCGAAATATCCGGTGAAAGTGATATTCCGACATCGCCGCTTCTGCTGCCAGGTCTGCGAGGCTTGGCACTTCGCCTGTGGCGAGACTGCGTTCGAGCAGGGCAATGGCGCGTTCTATGCGGGTGGCGTAGCGGCTGCGTTGGTCAGGCTTCATGCGCGTCCTTCCGGGTCTCATGCACTGCCCTCATGTCTCGCTGCCGGGGTCTTGTCGTTCCCGATCTTGCGCTTTCTAGGGAGCGAGCCACGCAGCTTGCCACGGAGAGGCTGCGTCTTGGCGGGTGAAGCGGGCGCGGGTGCCGCCTTCGTGGGTGAGGTGCAACCAATCAAGGCTGCGCACTTCGACCAGCAGGACGGCGAAGTTGCCGCGGCCGGGCAAGGTTTCCTCGATGGTCGGCGCGCGGTGCAGAAGGTGTTCGGGAATGGTCGAGCCGGCGGCCTCCAGCACGGCGCCCGGGCCTTCCCCGGCGAGGTAACAGCGACGGCTCGAGGCGGTGGCGCACTGCCATGCGGCATCGGCGACAGGACCGCGATGTTCGATCCGCCCTTCACCGCGCATGCGGATCTGGACGCGGGTTTCGGGATCGTAGGCAAGGACGCTGACCGGGGCGCAATTGCCGATCAGCGCGCACTTGGGACTGCGCAGGTCGGTGTGGAAACGCAGGGTCAGGTCCGGTGTCGCCTCGCGCAGGACCATCATCCTGAGATCGCCATCAGCAGTGCCGACGACCGGCGTGTGCATCGCACTGCGGCGCTGCCTTGCAGCCTTGGCAAGGCGATCGGTGGCATCGGCAAGAACGCTATCGAGCGTCAACTCCATTCATCTTTCCCCATACGAACCTGAACAAAAGGCTACCAACCCGGTTCAGACATCGGACAGCGCGAATCGTTTATTACCATCGTATTAAAGCTGCGAAGGGTGTCGCGGCTCTTCATATCGGGAAAGGGTCGGTCACGATGTCCGGCAAGTCAATCTTCAGAAGCAGTGCACTTTACGCACTGGCTGTGGCCATGACCGCAACAGCAATTCCATCCACGGCATTCGCCCAGCAGCAACAGCGCGAAGAGCGTGGTGGCGGTTGGCAGCGCGGCGGTGAAAATCGGGGCGGTGAGAACCGCGGTGGTGGCAACTGGCGCGGTGGTGGTGATTTTCGCAACCAGCAGGCGCAACGTCCGCAGGCACCACAAGTGCAGCGCCCCGCCGCACCGCAGGTTCAGCGTCCGGCTTGGGGCGGGTCCAACCCCCAGGCGCAGGCAAGGCCAGAGCAATCACGGCCTGACCAGTCACGTCCCGCATGGCGGGGGCGGACCGAGGGTTCGCAGCGGGATTGGGGACGTTCGCAGGGCCGCGACTGGCAATCGGGCACCGTGAACCGCCCGGCACCGGCGCAGAACGCGGGCAGGCCTGCCGTGCCGCAGCGCGGTTGGGACGGCAGACAGTGGAACGGGACCAACCCTGGCAACCAGAACGCCGGGCGGGATTGGAACCGCGACGGTCGTGACTGGAACCGTGACCGTGACCGGGACGGGCGCAACTGGAGCCGTGATCGCGACGGGCGTGACTGGAACCGCGACAACTGGCGACGCGACGATCGCCGGGGCGACAACTGGCGCAACAGTTATCGCGGGGACTATCGCCGCTGGAGCAACGACTGGCGGCGGGACAACCGCTACAACTGGAACCACTACCGCAGCGTGAACCGCGGGATCTACCGGATGCCACGGTACTACTCGCCCTATCGTGGGTACAACTACAGCCGCCTGTCGATCGGCATTTTCCTGAACTCTGGCTTCTATGGCCAGAACTACTGGATCAATGATCCCTGGGCTTACCGCCTGCCCCCCGCATACGGTCCGTATCGCTGGGTGCGTTACTGGGACGACGTGCTGCTGGTCGATGTCTATTCCGGCGAAGTGGTGGACGTGATCCACGACTTCTTCTGGTAAGACGAGCAACCCATCCGGCCCCTGCACCAGACGGTGCGGGGGCCTTTTTTCATGCGCGGTCAGGCCCTGCTGTACTCCGCCAGCGCGCGCAGCACGTTTGTCATCATTTCACGTCCTTGCCCCGTCAGCCGCACATAGCGGCGGCGGGCATCAGTACTATCCGGTTCGCGAAAGATCAGCCCTTCCTCTTCAAGGCGAGCAATCCAGCGCAGGATAGTCGTCGACGGAATTCCCGCATCGAGACAGACGCTCGACACCTGGATATCGGTGCGGCGGCAGTCGGCGATGAACAGATCAAGAAGGATGTCCCAGCCGGGCTCTGCGAAAAGGCCTGGTCGCCCGCTTGCCTCGTCACGTTTGCGACGCAGGTTGTAGAGCGCCTTTGCAAGACGAAGGATTTCGGCGTTGGGATCTACGAAAGCGTCCAAGCAATGCTCCATGCGAGCGACAAGAAATCACGAGGAGCGTGCTGGCACCCGGCGCCGACAAGTGGCATTGCGGCTTTGCAGATACCGACCCTTGAAGGTCTGGCAGCGTTCATGATCTATTGGTGACCCGAGATGACCTCATAAGGAAGTTTGGTTAACGCAAAGGACTGCAGAAAGCTTCGCCAAAACCATAGTATTAGTCCGGTTCGGATCAATTGAACTGGATTGCGGTGACGAGCCGATTCCAACATGAGATCGTGCAATATGGGATTGTTTTCAAAGAAGAGTCAGTCATATGCAGAGACTTCGGCGCTGCGTTTGATCGGAGAGACAGTCCGCAAGCGTCTCGCAAACGACTCTGGCGTCTATCGTATCCCGGTGGATGGGCTCGAGATCTTTGGCGTGGCGGATTTCTTTTCGGCCGCAGAGTGCGAAAGGCTGATCGCGATCGTCGACAAGGTGGCGCGCCCCTCCCCCACCTACAAAGGTACGGACGCGACTGGCCGAACCAGCTATACCGGGGACGTGGATCCGTTTGACCCTTTCATCCTCATGCTGCAGCGCCGGATTGACGACCTGATCGGAATCGATCCCGCGTTCGGCGAGACGATCCAGGGGCAACGCTACGAACCGGGACAGGAGTTTCGTGGCCACTATGACCACTTTCTGCCTTCGCAGCACTTCTGGGATACGGAACAGAAACGCGGCGGCCAGCGTAGTTGGACGGCCATGGCGTATCTCAACGCCGTGGAGGAAGGCGGGACAACCGACTTCACCCGTGTCAACCTCTCCATCCCGCCGCAACCGGGTGCGCTCTTGCTCTGGAACAACATGAAGCCCGACGGCACACCAAATCCTGATGCCCTGCACGCCGGAACGCCGGTTGTGCGCGGCAAGAAGTATGTCCTGACCAAGTGGTACAGGTCGCGCCCGTGGCACTGAAATGGGGGGCCTGGCACGGCCTGATTGCACTCGCTTTGTTGCAGCCGGGCGCAAGCCATGCTGCAACTGCTGCAACTGCTGCCACAGGTTCTTCCGTTGTCGCCGCGCAGATCGACAATGGCCCTCAGGCATCATCCGGTCTTCCGGAAAATGCCCAGCTTGAGCGGATCTTTGCCGATGAAATGCGGCAAGGCTTCGCGCTCGATCCTGTTGGCGCCCTGCAGCAAGGCCAGCGCGTTTCGGTCGAGGCATTCCTGCAGTTGTTCTCGCCAGAACTTGCCAGGGAGCGGCGCGAGGCAAATGCGCAACTGCTGGCGCGGCTGCGGCAAATAAGCCCCAGCAAACTGGACGAGCAACATCGCCTGTCGCGCGAAGTGCTGATCGATGCAAAAAGCGCAGACGCCGCACTGCTGCAACCCGAGCTTCTGGCATTGACCGAGGTTCGCCCGTTCAACCACTTTGGCGGTTTCCACGTTTTCTACCCCGAACTGTCATCTCCGGGCAGCGGCATCGCCCTGGAGACGACGCGCGATTACGAGCTTCTGATCGCACGGCACCGCGTGCTCGGGCGCGTCTTCGATCAGGCTACTGCGCGCTTCCGCGAGGGAATGGCAAGCGGAGTGACCGAGCCGAGGCTGACGGTGGACAACATGATCGCGCAGATCGATGCCCTGCTGGCCCAGCCGGTCGAGCGATCGCCATTCACCAGCCCGGCGCGCAGCTTTCCCAGCACCTTTTCAAGCGCGGAGAAACTGCGGCTGCGCAGGGATCTGTATGCAGTCACACGGCGCGACATCTACCCGGCCTATCGGAAGCTGCGTCGGTTTCTGGCGGATGACTATCGCCCTGCAGCCCGCGAGCAGGTGGGCCTCTCTGCCTTGCCGGGAGGTGGCCCGCTCTACCGCGAACTGATTCGGGCCTATACCACGCTCGATCTCGACCCCGAGACCGTTCACGCAATGGGCCTGGGCGAAGTGTCGCGAATCCAGACCGAGATGGAGCAGGTCAAGACGGAGCTGGGCTATACCGGTCCCTTGCGCGGGTTCTTCGACGATCTGCGAACCAATCCGCGCTACCACCCCAGAACCGAACAACAGCTCGCGGAGGGCTTTCGCGCGGTCGGTCGCAAGGTTGATGCGCTGGCTCCACGCTACTTCCTGCATTTGCCGCGCACGCCCCTGCAGATCCAGCCCTACCCTGCCTATCGCGCGAAGTTCGAAGCAGGTGGGAGCTATGCGCAAGGGACGCCCGATGGCGTGCAGCCGGGCACGTTCTTCTTCAACACCTACGACCTCAAGAGCCGATACCTGACGGGCGTGACCACACTTTACCTGCATGAAGGCGCGCCGGGCCATCACTTCCAGATCAGCCTTGCCCAAGAGAACACGGCACTGCCCGATTTCCAGCGCTTTGGCGGCAATAACGCCTACATCGAAGGCTGGGCGCTCTACGCCGAAACCCTGGGTTTCGAGATGGGTCTCTACAAGGACCCGATGCAGCATTGGGGCACCTTGGACGACGAGATGCTGCGGGCGATGCGGCTGGTGGTGGATACGGGCCTTCACGCAAAGGGGTGGACCCGCGAGCAGGCGGTAGATTACATGCTTGCCAATTCGGGCATGGGCCGCAGCGACGCCGAGGCGGAAGTCGACCGCTACATTGCCATTCCGGGACAAGCGCTATCGTACAAGATCGGGGCGCTTACGATCCAGCGGCTGCGCAAGGAAGCAGAGTCTGCGCTTGGCCGAAAGTTCGACATCCGCGCATTCCACGACCAGGTGCTGGGCAGTGGAGCGCTGCCGATGAAAGTGCTGGAAGGCAAGGTGCGCGGGTGGATCGCACGCACCCGCGCTGCCCGTTGATCAATCGCCGAGCGCTTCGGCGATCAGCTTGCGAGTATTGCTGACGCCGTAGAGCGCAATGAAGCTGCCCATGCGCGGTCCGGCGCTGGAGCCCAGAAGCGTTTCATAGAGGCACTTGAACCAGTCGCGGAGCTGCTCGAACCCGTAATGCGGGTCCTTGCCGATCTCGTAGACGATGTTCTGCAGTTCCTCTGCGGTGGCATCGTCGGACGTACCGGCGAGTTCCTCGTCGAGCGCTGCCAGAGCCTTTGCCTCGTTCTCTTCCGGCTTGCGGCGCTGCAAAGTCGGGGCGATGAAATCGCGGTTGTAGGCCAGAGCGCGGGTGACGAGGCCATCGAGTGCGGGGTGCGCTGCAGGATCGGCGTTCTCGACATAGTTGCCAAGATACGACCAGACCTGATCGCGCGTGGCCTGCGCGCCCAATACGCCGACGAGGTTGAGCAGCAGGCCGTACGTGACCGGGAGCTTTTCGCCCTCACCCTCGGCCGGACCGTTAGTGCGCAACAGGTGCCATACGGGGTTGCCGAGCTGCTGTTCGATCGGTTGGGTCGGGATCTTTTCGCGGAACTGCCAGTATTCGTCGACCGCGCGGGGGATGATCCCGACGTGGAGCGACTTGGCGCTCTTGGGCTCACGGAAGAGGTAAAAGCCCAGCGACTCCTCACTGCCGTATTCGAGCCACTGCTCGATGGTAAGGCCGTTGCCCTTGGACTTGGAGATCTTCTCGCCCTTCTCATCAAGGAAGAGTTCGTAGATCAGGCCCTCGGGGCGCTGGCCGCCGAGCACGCGGGCGATCTTGCCCGACTGCGTGACGCTGTCGGTGAGGTCCTTGCCGCACATCTCGTAATCGACGCCGAGGGCGACCCAGCGCATCGCCCAGTCGACCTTCCACTGCAGCTTGGACCAGCCGCCGAGGATGGTGTGCTCGGTGGTTTCGCCATTGCTGTCGGTGAAGCGGACAATGCCGGCTTCGGCATCGACCACCTCGACCGGCACCTGCAGCACTTCGCCGGTGGTCGGCGAGACCGGCAGGACCGGCGAATAGGTCTTCCGGCGTTCCTCGCGCAAGGTGGGGAGCATGATGTCCATGATCGCCTGCCAGTTGCGCAGCACGCACTTCAATGCGTCGTCGAACGCGCCGGAATTGTAGCGGTCCGAAGCCGAGACGAACTCGTAATCGAAGCCGAAGCGATCGAGGAAATCGCGCAGCATGGCGTTGTTGTGGTGCGCGAAGCTTTCGAACTTCTCGAACGGATCGGGGATGCGGCTGAGCGGATGGCCGAGATGGGCATCGAGCAGCGCCTTGTTCGGCACGTTGTCCGGCACCTTGCGCAGACCGTCCATGTCATCGGAAAAGGCGACGAGGCGTGTGGGATGGCCACCTGTCAGCACTTCATAGGCGCGGCGAACCAGCGTGGTGCGCAGGACTTCCTGGAACGTGCCGATGTGCGGCAGGCCCGAAGGACCATAACCGGTTTCGAACAGAACCGGGACCAGTTCGCCTGACGCATCGCGTTTGCCGCCGGGGAACCGCTTTATGAGCTTGCGGGCTTCCTCGAAGGGCCAAGCCTTGGAGGTCTGGGCGGCGGTGCTGATTGCGTCTGTCATGGTGCCCGCCCTTTTGCGCGTGGGCGCGACGGGTGCAAGAGAAAACCGGGGATGACCAGACGACGAAAGGGCGGGCGCCACGCTCACGCGACGTCCGCCCTTCCGTGGAGGCTTCTGAGGGGAGGCTTACTTCAGAAGCGAGAGCACGTTCTGCTGGGCCTGGTTGGCCTGGGCGATCATGGCCGTCGATGCCTGCGAAAGGATCTGGGCCTTGGCCATCGCGGTGGTTTCCGCCGAATAGTCGGTATCGAGAATGCGCGAGCGGGCATCCGACAGGTTGGTGATGTTGTCGTTCAGGTTGTTGATCACCGATTCAAGACGGTTCTGCCCTGCACCAAGCAGCGAACGCGCGCCCGAGATCGAGTCCAGTTCGGAGTCCAGCGTACCGAGCAGGGTGTTGGCTGCGGTTGCCGTCGATACATCGTAAGAGCCGGCAGCACCGCCCGAGGCCTGCAGCGTGGTGAGATCGGCGATCTCTAGGATGACCTGGTCCGAAGCGTCCGAGCCTGCCTGGATCGTGATTGACGTGACGGTGCCGTCGAACAGCTGCACGCCATTGAAATTGGTGTTGGTGATGATCTGATCGACCTGCGCGGTAAGCTGGTCGACTTCGCTCTGCATGTATACGCGGTCGGTGGCGTCCTGATAGGTGCCCGAGGCCGATTGGACGGCCAGTTCGCGAATGCGCTGCAGCATTGCGGTCACTTCGTTCAGCGCGCCGTCGGCGGTCTGGGCAAGGCTGATGCCGTCGTTCGAGTTGCGGACGCCCTGGCCCATGCCCTTGATTTGCGAGGTCATGGTCGTGCTGATGGCGAGGCCTGCGGCGTCGTCCTTCGCGCCGTTGATGCGCTTGCCGGTCGACAGACGCTCCATCGCTGTACCCAGCATCTTGTTGGCCGAGTTCGAAGCATTCGTAGCGCGTATGGCGCTGATATTCGTGTTGATGACTGCCATTTCCCATTCTCCACTATGGGCCGGAGCATCTGGTGGGACACGCCGGTATTGGTTGCTGTGGAGAAGGACGGCTGCGGGGCGCAGGTTTTAAGGGGGACGGTAAATCGCGGTGAAAGGCTCTGTTTTGGCTGGCCGTGGGGTTGTGCGGTGTTCCATTCCTGTTCTAACGCTGCGGGGTGACTGAACGCCCTGCCCTTGCCCTGCCAGCGATTCATGCAAGCCACGGCGGATGCTGGCTGCGTGACGGCTTTGCCACGCGCGGACTTGGCAAGGGCGAGGCGATCGTGGCAGCCGCCGATACGCCGCTGCTTATGCTCAATGCACCGCTGGTGGCGAGCAGGCTCGGCTATCCGGACCTTTCGGGGCTCGATCTGCTGGAGCTGTTCGCGTTCGTGCATCCGGCGCGGTTCATGGTGCCTACGCCGAAGGGCCTGGCCCATGCTTTGGGGCTTGAGGAGCCATCCGGCGACGACAAGGTGCCGCAACTGCTGCAGGAAGCCGCAGAGGCTTTGCTTGCCACATGCGAGAGTGCGGACTGGGCCGAGCGGGAGGGAGCGTGGACAGCGCTGCAATCGCTGGTTCGGATGCGCTGGCCTTGGGCCACCTTGCTGACCCCGCGGATTCGCAAGCCGGACCGGGCCGAGCGCTGGCTGTTCGCCAAGCTGCCGGAGTGGGAAGAGGCGGCCGAGCGCCCGCAACCGGCGCAAGTGGTGTTGGGCGAGACGGCGGTAGTATCGCGCCTTGCCGAGCTGACCGGCGCCGGGGCCGAAGCCCGACCGACGCAGCAGGACTACGCGCGCGAGGCTTCGCGCATGTTCGCACCGCGACAGGGACAGGGCCAGCCGCATGTCGTGCTGGCGCAGGCGGGCACGGGCACGGGCAAGACATTCGGCTATCTCGCGCCATCCTCGCTGTGGGCGGAGCAATCGGGCGGGACGGTCTGGGTCTCGACCTACACCAAGGCGCTGCAGCGGCAATTACGGCGCGAGAGCCGGCGCGCGTTTCCAGCCTCGCGCAACGGCAAGCCACCCGTGGTGGTGCGCAAGGGGCGCGAGAACTACCTGTGCCTGCTCAATCTGGAAGACGCGCTGCAGGGCGGCTTTGCCGGGCGGGCGGCGATCCTGGCGCAACTGGTGGCGCGCTGGGCGGCCTACTCGCAAGATGGCGACATGATTGGCGGTGACATGCCCGGCTGGCTCGGCACGCTGTTCCGCAAGCGCGGCATCGCGGCTCTGACCGACCAGCGCGGAGAGTGCGTCTATGCCGGGTGCCCGCATTACCGGAAGTGCTTCATCGAGCGCGCTGCGCGGGCCTCTGCCGATGCGGAACTGGTGATTGCCAATCATGCGCTGGTGATGGTCAACGCAGCGCGAGGGCGCGACGCTGCGCAGCGGCCGACGCGGATCGTTTTCGACGAAGGGCACCATGTGTTCGAAGCGGCGGATTCGACGTTCTCGGCGGCACTGACGGGCGCGGAGACAATCGAACTGCGGCGCTGGGTGATCGGGCCTGAGGGCAAGTCGCGCGGAAGGCGGCGCGGGCTTTCGGCCCGGCTTGCCGATGTGGCGAGCTATGACGAGGAAGGCGAGCGCGCGATTTCGCAGGCGCGGGAGGCGGCTGAGGCCCTGCCCTCGGAAGGCTGGCTGGCGCGGGTGGTGGAAGGCACGCCTTCAGGGCCACTGGAGGAGCTGTTGAGCGCGGCGCGGGCGCTGGCCTATGCGCGCGACGAAAGCGGCGGGCAGGAAGCGGGCTATGGGCTCGAGACCGAGATCGCGCAACTGGACGGCGGGTTCATCGAGGTGGCTGGGCGCGCGCAGGAGGCGCTGGAGGCCTTGCGCAAGCCGCTGGTGCGGCTGGGGCTGCGGCTGGAGGCCATTGTCGAGGACGGACCGGACTGGCTCGATGGTCCGGCGCGAGCGCGGATCGAGGGGGCGCGCAGTGCGATCGGCTGGCGCAGCGATCTCATCGCGGGATGGATTGCGCTGCTGGCGCGGCTGGGTGGGCCGGGCGACCCCGATTTCGTCGACTGGATTGCGGTGGAGCGTTCGGACGGGCGTGAGTGGGATGTCGGGCTGCACCGGCATTACCTCGATCCGATGAAGCCCTTTGCCAATGCCGTGCTGGCGCCTTCTCACGGGGTGATGATGACCTCGGCCACGTTGCGTGATGGCGATGACTGGCAGAGCGCGGTCGAGCGCAGCGGGGCGCCGCATCTGGACATTGCGCCGCGCCTGTTCACGGCTGACAGTCCGTTCGACTATGCGTCCCAAGCCGAAGTACTGATCGTGACCGACGTGCCCAAGGGCGACATTCCGGCACTGGCAGCGGCCTATGGGCGGCTGATCGAAGCTTCGGGCGGCGGGGCGCTGGGGCTGTTCACTGCGATCAGGCGGCTGCGCGCGGTCTATGGCCGCATTGCCGACCGCCTGGCGCGGGGCGGATTGCCGCTGTTCGCGCAGCATGTCGATCCGATAGACACCGGCACGCTGGTCGACATCTTCCGCGACGATCCGCGCGCCTCGCTGCTCGGCACCGATGCCCTGCGCGACGGGGTGGACGTACCCGGGGATTCACTGCGGCTGGTGGTTATGGAGAAGGTGCCGTGGCCCAAGCCTTCGATCCTGCACCGCGCGCGGCGACTGGCCGGCGGTGGTTCGGCCTATGACGACCGGATCATTCGCGCACGGCTGGCGCAGGCCTTCGGGCGGCTGATCCGCTCGGCGGGGGACAAGGGACATTTCGTGGTGCTGTCCTCGGCCTTCCCTTCGCGGCTGCTTTCGGCCTTTCCGGCGGGAACGCCGATCCGCCGCGTGACGCTCGATGTGGCTTTACAAAGCGTCGGTGCCAGTGTTTCTGGACGCGAGAGTGTTCAGACACCGCGCGAGGGGATTTCGTGAAGACACTGGCCCTGTTTCGCCACGCAAAATCGGACTGGAGCGATGCGCGCGCGCGGGATTTCGACCGCCCTTTGAACGAGCGCGGCAAGCGCGGGGCGCGAGCGATGGGCGAATATATCCGCGATACCGGCCGCACCTTTGACCGCATGATCGCCAGCCCTGCCGTCCGCGCCGCCGAAACGGTCGAGGAAAGCAGCAAGGCGTGGAAGTGCACGTTCAAGATCGAATGGGACCGGCGCATCTACCTTGCCAGCTCGGCCACGCTGATCGACCTGCTGAAGGAACTGTCCGGCGATCCGAAAAGCGTCCTGATGATCGGGCACAATCCGGGGCTGGAGGACCTGATCTTCGACCTCGTGCCCGATGATGGCTCCAGCCCTTTGCGCGAAGTGGTGGAAGAGAAGTTCCCGACCGCGACGTTTGCGGTGATGGAACTTGATGTGGACGACTGGGCGGACGTAACCGAGGGTTGCGCACGGTTGGTGGAGATCAAGCGGCCGCGCGATCTGGACCCGACGTTGGGGCCGGTTTTGGTGGATTGAGGTTGTTACGGATGATTGGCAGCTTTGCCGCCGAGTGTCTGCTATTCAACTATTTGCAGCGAAAGCCGACTTTCCGGAAATGGCGCCGTTGCGGGCGTAAGACTCAACTGCGAAGATGCGCAGATGCGGTATGTTTCCATCATCATTTTTCTGACTACACTGGCTAGTTGTGCCTCGTCTCAAAGGGATAGCCATTCAGCCTTGATGGACGAGATCGAAAGCGCGATACAGCTACCACCCGAAGCAGAGCCTTTAGAAAGCTATGCGCGCTACTACACTGAGTATAAAGGGTCGGTGCGCGGAGCCTACACAACCCAAGTAGAACCGCCCAGGCCCTCCGACTACGGCTGCGAAGAGGTACAATCGGATGGCAGCTTAAAGACGGTCGACTGTCCTGCGCCAGCCGACGCTAGACCTGGCGAACGACGGTGGGTGAAGTTTGATGACTATCCTGCTGTTGCAGGTGAGAACTGCACTGCAATTCAGCTAGAGTATGATCTCCGGACAAGGAAAATTACCTACCTCGAATGTGCGCGACCTTATTATTGACGCTCATCGTCAACTAGCCTGGCTCGCAGCAATCTTGCCGAAGATCCTTTACCACCACTATCTTTAATCTGAAGTCTACCAACCACCACCGGAGGCCGTTCAATCGGTAGTGAAAGGTCAGCGCGCCCTACTCTTCCAACGCAGCGGCCAGCCGGTCGCGGATGGATTGCAAGTAAGTCACGAGTGGGGCGGCGGATTGTTCATCTGGAGCCATGGGGGCAGGCTCTGCCGACGGGGCTGCGTTCGCAGCAGTCCCCTTCCTCCCCCGCAGCGCTTGCCTTGCGCCCTTGATCGTGAAGCCTTCCTTGTGGAGGAGGCGGTGGATTTCTGTGATGACGGCGACGTCTTCGGGGCGGTAGTAACGGCGGCCGCCCGCTCGGGTGAGCGGGCGGAGCGTGGGAAACTGCTCTTCCCAATAGCGCAGGACGTGCTGACGGATGCCGAGCGCCTTGGCCACTTCGCCGATTGTGCGGAAAGCTGCCGGGTCTTTACCGTCGTCCGGATTAGGTCCGGCATCGGGAAGTTCGGGGACGCTCATCCGCTGGTGATCAGCCCTGGCCGATGCGGTCCTTCAGCATCTGGCTGGCGCGGAAGCTGAGGACGCGGCGCGGCGTGATCGGCACTTCGATGCCGGTCTTGGGATTGCGGCCGATCCGCTCTGCCTTGTCGCGCAGAAGGAAGGTGCCGAAGCCGGAAATCTTCACGTTTTCACCCTCAGCCAGTGCATTGCACATGTGCTGAAGAATGGATTCAACCATTTCGAGCGAATCCGCACGGGAAAGCCCCACGCGACGGTTGATGCTCTCGGCCAGATCGGCCCGGGTCAGTGTACCTACAGAACGCATCCTTTATTCCCCCCAGAAGTCAGAAGACGCCAAGGGGGCTGACAATAACGCTGATTCTGCGGAACGCAATGCAATCCATTGCTTGCGAACGATAAGACTGGCTCGACGTGGGACGTCCCGAGTCCGTCAGATGCGGACGAGGCTGGCGCCCCAGGTGAAGCCGCCGCCCATGGCTTCGAACATCACCAGATCGCCCTGCTTGATGCGGCCATCGCGCATCGCGACATCGAAGGCGAGCGGCACCGAAGCAGCGCTGGTGTTCGCATGTTGGTCGACTGTGACGACCACCTTTTCAGCGGGAAGATCGAGCTTGCGCGCCGTGGCGTCAAGTATGCGGAAGTTGGCCTGGTGTGGTACGACCCAGTCAATCTCGCCGGCATCGTGGCCCGTGGTTTCAAGAACTTCGCGCAGGACATTGGCGAGATTGGTGACAGCGTGGCGAAACACCTCGCGGCCCTTCATGCGGACCTTGCCGACCGTACCGGTAGTTGACGGACCGCCATCGACATAGAGCAGTTCGTTGTGCGCACCATCGGCGTGAAGGCGCGAGGCCAGTACGCCAGGAGAATCGGGATCGGATTCGTCAACGTCCTGCGCTTCGAGCACGATAGCGCCTGCGCCATCGCCGAACAGCACGCAGGTGGTGCGATCTTCCCAATCGAGAATCTTGCTGAACGTCTCAGCGCCGATGACCAGCGCGCACTTGGCCATCCCGGTACGGATCATCGAATCCGCAGTGGCCATGGCGTAAAGGAAGCCCGAGCAAACCGCCGCGACGTCAAACGCGATGCCGCCGTTGCAACCGAGGTTGTGCTGGACGATGGTGGCGGTGGCCGGAAAGGTCTGGTCGGGCGTGGCCGTGGCAAGGACGATCAGATCGACCTGCGCCGCTTCAATCCCGGCGGATTCGAGGGCGCGTCGGGCAGCCTCGGTGGCGAGGGTGGAAGTTGTCTCCCCCTCCCCTGCAAGATAGCGCTGGCGAATCCCGGTACGCTCGACGATCCATTCGTCGGTCGTATCGACCATGGTCGCCATTTCGGCATTGGTGACGCAGCGCTGTGGCAGAGCCGAACCGCTGCCGCGAATGATCGAACGTACGGTCATGCCGCGTCCTCGCCGGTTGCGGCAGGGGCCGCGCTGCGGCCACCGCGACCGGAGGTGCGGCCAGAAGTCCTGATCGTCTCGGCGCCAAGGCGCGCGAGGTCGGCTTCGATACGCTCGGTCAGGTTTTCCTCCAGCAGGCGGGCCGTGACGGCAACGGCATTGGCGACGCCGAGCGCAGATGCGCTGCCGTGACTTTTCACAACCACGCCATTGAGGCCGAGGAAGACCGCGCCATTGTGGTTGTTGGGATCCAGATGGTGCTTGAGCAGCTCGGTCGCCGGGCGCGAAATCAGGAAGCCGAACTTCGAGCGCAGCGACGAGGAGAAGCTGCGACGGAGCAGATCGGCGACGAAGCGGGCCGCGCCTTCCATCGACTTCAATGCGATATTGCCCGAGAAGCCATCCGTGACGACAACGTCGCAATCGCCGCGCGAGAGCTTGTCCGCCTCGGTGAAGCCGTCGAACGTCATCGCGAGATCGCCGGCCAGTTCCTTGAGCTGGTTGGCGGCATCGCGCAGGGCATCGGTACCCTTGGTCTCTTCGGTGCCGATATTGAGCAGGCGCACACGCGGCGCGTCGAGCCCGTTGACGATGCGAGCGTAGGCCGCCCCCATGATCGCGAACTGGACGAGGTTGCGGGCATCGCAATCGGTATTGGCGCCAAGATCGAGCATGATCAGGTCATGTTCGCCTAGCGTCGGCAGCAGTGCCGAGAGTGCGGGGCGATCGATACCTGGCATGGTACGCAAGGCGAGCTTGGCCATGGCCATGAGCGCGCCGGTGTTGCCGGCGCTGACAGCAGCGCCGGCGTGGCCCTGCTTCACCGCGTTGATCGCCAACCCCATCGAGGTGGTCTTGGCGCGACGGAGGGCCTGCGTCGGCTTCTCGTCACCCGACACGACATCAGGCGCGTGAAGGATTTCCGAGGCTTCGCGAAGATTGGGGTGGTTTTCGAGGGCCTGCTTGATGCGGCCCTCGTCACCAACGAGAAGGAACTTGAAACGGTCATGGCGACGACGGGCAAGTGCCGCGCCTTCAACCATAACGCGCACGCCCTCATCACCGCCCATCGCATCGACGGCGATACGCGGCAGGCTCATGTCCTCAGTCCCCCCGTTTTAAGGCTTAGAGCCCGACGGCGATGACTTCGCGACCGTTGTAGTGACCGCAAGCATTGCACAGGTTGTGCGGGCGCTTGAGTTCACCGCAGTTGGAGCATTCATGGAACGCTTCGACGCTCAGCGCGTCATGGCTGCGGCGCATGCCACGGCGTGAGGGCGAAGTCTTTCTTTTGGGGACGGCCATCTCGGCACCTGTTCTTAGAATTGCGTAGTTTTGTTGCGGGCGCGATAGGGAAAACCGGTCCATCGCACAAGCCCTGTTTGCGGCAGGACCCGTACGCGGCGAAGGACGCCAGACAGACACGGGATTCGCCAATCACTGGGCGAAGGCGCGCCTATACGGATTTTCTGGTGCTTTGCAAGCGCACCCGCGCTAGCCTTGGCCGCAGATCCCAGGACGGACGAACACAAGGGGGAGTACCTGAAGGCATGACTATACTGCCAATCACGCTGTGCGCGGCTGCGGCCGCTGCGGCGATCAACATCTGGCTTTCGATCCGTTGCGGCATGGTCCGCTCTGCCAAGAAGATCAGCATCGGCGATGGCGGCGACATGGATCTGATCGCGAGGATGCGGGCGCAGGCGAACTTTGTCGAGAACACGCCTGTCGTATTGGTGCTGATCGCGGCGGTGGAACTGGCGCGGACAGGCAACCCGTGGCTAATGGGCGTGGCCGCTATCTACATGCTTGGCCGCGTTGGCCATGGCGTCGGCATGGACGGCGGGCCGCTCGGGTTCCTTCGCGGCGTGGGTACGCTGACGACGATGCTGACCCAACTTGGTCTTGGCGTTTGGGCGGTTTCGATCGCTCTGGATATGTGAGAGTTGCAGGGGTGGCGCAGCAACATGCCCACCCCCAACCCCTCCCGCCTGCGGGAGGGGAGATCCCTCAGCTCAGGGCATAGTCGCTGACATAAGCGTTGGTCTGGCGTTCACGGCCGAACGTGCTGTTGGGGCCGTGACCGGGAACGAAAGTCACGTCGTTGCCGAGCGGCCAGAGCTTTTGCGTGATCGAATCGATCAGGTCCTGATGATTGCCCATGGGGAAATCGGTGCGGCCGATCGATCCCTGGAACAGCACATCGCCTACGATCGCCACCTGCGTGGGGGCGTGGTGAAAGACGACGTGGCCGGGTGTGTGACCGGGGCAGTGGATTACGTCGAGCTCGACCTCGCCGACGGTGACCTTGTCTCCATCATTGAGCCAGCGGGTGGGTTCGAACACTTCGCCATCGATGCCATAGCGCTGGCCGTCCTCATCGAGGCGGCTGATCCAGAAGCGGTCATCCTCGTGGGGGCCCTCGATCGGCACACCGAGTTCACGGGCGAAGATACCGACGCTGCCGCAGTGGTCGATGTGGCCGTGGGTAACCAGCAGCTTCTCGATGGTGACGCCGGTCATTTCGATCGCCTTGCGCAGCTTGTCGAGATCGCCGCCGGCATCGATGAAGGCGCCGCGCATGGTCCTGGTGCACCAGACCAGCGTGCAGTTCTGCTGCAGTGGTGTGACGGGGATGATCGCGACCTTGAAAGGCGGCTGGGCGGCGGTTTGGGTGGCGGCTACGGTCATGCCTGCCGATTTGGAGCGAAGGCACCATAATTGCAATGCTCCGGTCCGGGGCTTAGGTTTGCCCGATGATATCGATCCGCCCCTCCCGCCCCACAGATGACGAGCGTGCGCTGGAAATCTGGGCCTCTGCAGTGGATGCGACCCACGACTTCCTGTCGCCCGAAGACCGGCTGGCGATTGGCAAAGAGGTTGCGGGCTTTCTTCCCGGTACGCCCATGACTGTAGCTGTGGATGCGAGCGACCGCGCCCTCGGCTTCATGATCGTGGACGATGGAAGCATCGAGGCTCTGTTCGTCGATGCCGCCTGCCATGGCCAAGGCGTTGGCAAAGCCCTGATCGAACATGCGATTCAGGCACTTGGAGCACATCGCCTTGAGGTCAATGAGCAGAATGCACGCGCCCGGGGGTTCTATCGCCGGATGGCCTTTGCCGAGATCGGCCGCAAGGAGGTGGACGGCCAAGGGCGGCCCTATCCGCTGATCCTCATGGAACTGCGCAGCTAGAGTCGGCCGCCTTTCCAGACGACCCGGCCGACGACCTCGACCTCGTTCAAGGGGCGCTCAAGGCGAGGATAAGCGGGATTGTCTGAAATGATCCGCACCGTGCCGCCAGGGCCGGATTCGAGGCGCTTGACCAGCAGCACGTCGTCGAGCCGGATCACGTGAATTCCAGCACGCAACGGGCGCTGAGTGCGGTCAACGAGGATCTCGTCGCCATCGCGCAAGGTCGGCTCCATCGAATCACCTTCGACTTCGATCACCGAAAGCATCGCCGGTTCCAGCCCCTGCCCTTTGAGCCAACGGTGATTGAAGCGCAGGCGACCGGAAGGAATCTCCTCTGCCGGGAGTGTGCCGGGACCAGCTGAAGCGCCCAGCGGCAGGCGCGGAATGTCGGCCCATTCGGCGGCCATGGACCGAGTGGGCTTGACGCCACGCGATGCTCCCTGCCCCGCGGTAATCACACCGCCGCGGGGCGAGGCACCAAGATCGGTTTCCGAAACGCCGAAGAACTCCGCAAGCGTACGGCGGTCATTCTCTTCCAGCTTGCGCGGACTGCCCTTGCGGACGAATTGCTGGAGATAGGTGGTGTTACGACCGATCAGCGCCGAGAGCGCCGAGAGGCTGACGCCGCGCTGCGTGGCAAGGCCCACAAGACGGGTGCGTGTGCCGTCTTCCGCTTCGCTGTCTGCCGGGACCATTTCGCCTTACTCCGATTTCGAAGGACTTTTCCTAGCATTGTAGGATTTGAGGATCAACATAGGAAAAATCCTATTTCGAGTCGTCTCGCCGACTCCGCAGCTGGAGGTTTAGAAACGCCATGTTGCTCCGCAAGATCGAGAGCTGGACACCCGCAAAAACCTGGTAGTTCGAGGCGGATTGGTCCGAGGAAGGGTGGT
>NZ_LSIA01000234.1:0-47050 GCF_001556015.1 Novosphingobium sp. CCH12-A3
GGTCGCTCTCGCCGCCTGATTTAGCTTCGCCGCGGTCCTCGGCGTATGCTTACCCTGAACCCACTGCTTCGACGTCACATTGTAGATCGTACCTCTGCGGTTGGTTGAGGACACCGCCAAGCGCGCTGCCAGAGTATCCGTGATCGGCCCAGACACCGCAGCCTTCGCCTGCACGAAATTCAGGTTGCCGAAACTTACTTCCGCCTTGCCTTCAAAGTCGAAGGTCGGCTGGTTGGTGGTGATGTTGATCGCGCCGGCTGTAGTGTTCTTGCCGTAGAGCGTGCCCTGTGGCCCGCGCAGGACCTCAATCTGCTTCACGTCCAGGAAGTCGAACGTCGCCGAGGCGACCCGCGCGTTGTAGACGTCGTCGATATAGATGCCGACGCCTTGCTCGATGCCGTCGTTGGTCAAGCCGAACGGCGCGCCAAGGCCACGGATGTTCACCGCAGTGTTGCGCGGGTTCGATGAGTAGAACTGCAGCGTTGGCGTCAACTGCTGCAAACGGCCGACGTTGAAGGCGCCGGTATTGTCGATATGCTCGCCCCCGACGACAGAAATTGCCAGCGGCACATCCTGCGCTGTTTCCTGGCGCCGACGCGCGGTAACGACAATCTCGCCGCTGTCACTGGCCCCCGTTCCGACGGAAGTCGTCTGGGCGTCCTCGGGTGCGGGCACTGCGGCGTTGGTGGTGGTGGCAGGCGCTTCGGCAGCGTAGACGCCATGCGAAGCCAGGGCGAGCGGCGCAACGCCACCCGCAAGAAGGACGCGGAAATTCATCGTAGGACCTCATGTGTTCCCGAACGATGCTTCCGGTGGTCCGGTCAGCGGTGCGGTAGTTCTGCTTGTTTATTGGTATTGGCTGCGTGGAACGATCAGTTCGGCTTGAGCCGTCGCTTCTCGGTCACGTCAATCTGGACGACACGCCCTTCATGGACGGTCAGTTGCACGGCCCCGTAGCGCAGCCCGGTCAGGGCTTCGCGCACGCTTGCAATGCTTTCTTCGAGATGGCGTTCGGACTCACCCTGGTTGCCAGCTCCTGGTTTGGTGGGTTCGGTCATCTCCCGTTCGATCCTGTTGGCGCGAAGGGTGCCCGTCGATTGTGTTCGCATGATTGCCTTGCCCCTTTCCTGCGCGGTTTCCGGCGAATCGTCGCCGTTGCTCAGCTTCTATACTCAAGTTTTTTAGTAGACATTAAACTTCGTCTGTTACGGCTCAAAGCTTTCCTTTTGCCGATGCGATAGGCTGTCGCGCACTTGGCGCCGTCCAGTTCGATTAACTCTATCGAAGAGATAGACAATGCTCGTGCGACGAACGGGCGTCAGCGCGCGACAGTTCGCGCGGCAGCCCTGCTGGAGCTTTCGACACCCCGTCCCGGCGGCTCAGTCGTTCTTGATCAGACGCAGTATCGGCGGCGCCCTCCGCGGAGCGTGCGGTTCGTCGTCCTCTAGCCTGTGAGCGAGGCATTCAACTGCCATGGCGAGATGGAGAGCGGCCATAGCCTCACCGTGCGTGTCGAGTTCGTCGAGCGCAGTCGACAGGGCTTCGAAAACTTCGACTAGTGGCTTGGCTGCTACCTGCATGGCGTAGACTGTTCCTGTTGCCCCGCACAACCGGACGGACCCTGTTGCATGCCAACTCCTAACCGCGAATTTGCAGGCAGAAAGGGAAGATTGCACCGGAAATGAACAACCGGAAACCGAGCTGGAGGCAGATGCAGGACGTAGCCACGGAGATTTACTTACCTCTCTGACAGTTAGTCAGCCCCCTCCTTTGCGCTGCAACATGCCGGCGACCTGCCGCCGCCAGAATCAATCGCCTCCGCTTTGGCAGTATCGACAGGCGCGGTGCCTCCGCGCTTTTGCACCTGCTTTCCAGTATGCTTCAGCCGCCGAATCAGCAGCGGGTTTTCCCCACAAGAGCGACAAAGCAAACATGCGCTCGACGGACGAAAGGATCGGCGCAGACCGCAAATCACCAAGAACTGTTAAGGTTCGGATTCGAACCAATCACCTACCGGCAGCGCTCCATGGCTTCTCTCGCCAGCCGCGCGAGTACCGGAAATGCCTCCGCACGGTCCTTGGCATGCGCTGATGCGGCAGTACCCCGAAGGTAGCGCCCCTTGATGCCGTGGAAAATCGCGGCGAGCCGGAAATAGTTGAAGGCGACATAGAAATCCCACGACGCAATCGAGTCTCGCCCTGTCCGGCGGCAATAGGCAGCGACGTACTCGGCCTCGCCGGGAATGTTCAGTTTTGCCAGGTCCGCCCCTTCCAGCCCGGCCACGATATTGGGCGGCATGTGGTACATCATCGCGTGATAAGCGAAATCGGCCAGTGGATGCCCCAGCGTCGACAGCTCCCAGTCGAGCACGGCAATCACACGCGGTTCGGTGGGGTGAAAGATCATGTTGTCACAGCGGAAGTCCCCGTGAACGATGCTGGTCTCGTCCCCTTCGGGAATGGCTGTCGGCAGCCAATCGACCAGGGCATCCATGTTCGGATCCCGCCCGGCAAGTTCGTCCTCGAGGTACTGCTTCGACCAGCGGCCGACCTGGCGCACGAAGTAGTTGCCAGGCTTGCCGTAGTCGCCCAACCCCACAGCTTCATGGTCGATCGAGTGCAATTGCGCGATCGTTGCGTTCATCGCGTCGAAATAGGCCGGCCGCTCTTCGCGGGAAACGTCAGGAAAGGTCGCATCCCAAAATATGCGGCCCTCGACCATCTCCATCACATAGAACCAGCTGCCAATGACACTTTCATCGGTGCACAATCCGTGGACATGCGCCACCGGAAAGCCAACGGACCCGAGAGCCAAGAGTACCTTGGCCTCCCGCTCGACCGCATGTGCCCCCTTCAGCACTGGACCTGGAGGCTTGCGGCGCAGGACATAGGCGCGGCCTGGCGTGATCAGCTTGTAGGTCGGGTTCGATTGCCCGCCCTTGAACTGCTCCACCTCAAGCGGCCCCGAAAAGCCCTCGACATTGGCCTCCATCCACTTCGCAAGCGCGGCCTCATCGAAGCGGTAGCCCTCGCGAACCGGCGTGGTGCCGGCATTTGCCTCCTGCGCCGTGCCGCCCATCAGTGTGCCGTCCCCGCCTGTGCGTGGCGCCAGTCGCGGCGGATCTTCTTGGCAAGGCTCCACTTGTGGACCTCGGTCGGGCCATCATAGATGCGGAACGCGCGCACTTCGCGGAACATCTGCTCGACGATCGTGTCGGAGGTGACGCCCGTTCCGCCCATCACCTGCACGCACTTGTCGGCCACGCGCATCAGCGCCTCGGACACAGCAACCTTGGCCATCGAGCTTTCGACCGTGCCGAGCGAGCCGGTATCAAGGACGCCTGCGCACCAGTCGATCATCAGTTCGGCCTGCTTCAGGTCGATCATGTTCTCGGCCAGCATGAAGCCCACGCCTTCATGATCGATCAACTGCTTGCCGAATGCCATGCGCCGGTTGGCATAATCGGAAGCGATCTCCTGCGCGCGGATGCAGCCGCCGAGCCAACGCATGCAGTGCGAAAGACGCGCCGGGCTCAGGCGAACCTGGGCATACTTGAAGCCCTCACCCGGCTCGCCCAGCATCTGGTCTGCCGAAACGCGAAGATCCTTGATGTCGATCACCGCATGGCCGCCGGGCATATTGCTGTCGATGGTGTTCGGCACGCGCACGATCTCGATCGCCGGATCGGGCAGGTCGACGAGGAACATGCACGCCCCGCCCTCCTCGTCCTTCGCCATGACGATGCCGACCTTGGCACCCTTGGCACCGGTAATGAACGCCTTTCGCCCGTTGATCACCCAGTGGTTGCCGTCACGGCGGCAGGTCGTCTGCATCATCGACGGGTCGGAACCCGCTCCGCCGGTCTCCGCAGGCTCGGTCATGAAGAACGCCGACCGCGCCTCGCCCGACACCAGCGGCTTGAGGAACCGTTCCTTCAGTTCGGGACTGCCAACCTTGCCGAGCAGGTACATGTTGCCCTCGTCCGGCGCCTGCGTGTTCACTGCCAGCATGCCGAGCGGCGAGAGTCCCGAACGGATCAGCACGACCGCAGTCTCGCGCTGGCTGAGGTGGCGACCGTCGGCCAGGATGTGCGGCGTCAGCACGCCCGCCGCGCGGGCCTTCTCGCGCATTTCCATGACCATCTCGTCAAGCGGCGCGCCGTGATCGTCACGACGCGGATCGCTCTCGTACGGGATCACTTCCTCGCGAACGAACCGCTCTACCCGATCCGCGATTTCCAATGCGGCGTCCATGCCGATGCCAGTTGCCATTTGCTCTACTCCTCAATCGCAGGATCGGTTGATGATCGTATCAGCGCGGCGCCATGCGGATTGCACCGTCAAGGCGGATGACTTCGGCGTTGAGCATCGGATTGGTCACGATGCTTTCGACCATGCGCGCGTATTCTTCGGGCTTGCCCAGACGGCTCGGGAACGGGACCTGGCTCCCCAGCGAATCCTGCGCTTCCTGCGGCAGAGACTGCAGCAGGGGCGTCAGGAACAGACCCGGCGCGATCGTGTTCACGCGGATGCCGTAGCGCGCAAACTCCCGCGCAATCGGCAGCGCCATGCCGACAACGCCGCCCTTTGACGCAGAATAGGCGGCTTGCCCGATCTGCCCTTCGAACGCTGCGACGCTGGCGGTGTTGATGATGACGCCGCGCTCCTCGCCAACCTGCTCGGCATCGAAGATGCGGGCCGCGAACTTCGAAAGCACGTTGAACGTGCCGATCAGATTGATCTGGATGATCTTGCTGAAATCCTTGAGCGGTATGGCCCTGCCATCGCGGCCGATGACCTTGGCGGGTGGGCCGATCCCGGCGCAATTCACCAGAATGCGTGCCTTGCCGTTCATCGCCTCAGCTTCGAGGACGGCGTTTTCGACCGCGTCCTCGTCGGTCACGTCGACCTTGAAGAAGGTACCCCCGATGGCTGCCGCATGCGACCGGCCCAAGTCTTCATTCAGGTCAAAGATCGAAACTTTCGCGCCAAGTTCAGCGAGTCGCGCCGCAGTCGCTCCGCCGAGACCGGAAGCACCACCAGTTACGATCGCAGCCAGACCATTGATTTCCATAGCCAATCCAATCCGATCAGCAGCAAGCCAGAAGCTTTTCCCGACCCACTGGAACAATATATACTCACGAGTAGGTATTGTTCTTTTGGGTATGGTGTCAATCGCAAGACTGCCCTACCCTGCGCGCGACAAAAGCGCCGCTCGCGTCGAGTTTCCAACTGGCAGAACACGCAGGTAACCGTCCTTGGCCCCACGATCGCCCTTCAAGACCGCCGCAGAACGCAGCGAAGAACGTGAAGCCAAGCGCATGGCCGTGCTGACCGCTGCAGTGCGCATGTTCAACGCGCGCGGCTATCACCAGACTTCGCTGGACGACGTGGCCGCCAGCCTCGGCATCTCGAAGCCGACGATCTACCACTACCTCGGCAACAAGGAGCAGGTGCTGATCGAATGCCTCACCATTGGCATGAACCAGTTGCTAGCCGCAGCCGAACAGGCGCGATTGATCCATGGCCTCGGCCTGGAGCGTCTGCGCGCGTTCCTGATCGACTATGCCGAGATCAACATGAACGACTTTGGCCGCTGCAACATCCTGACGGCCAACGAAGCCCTGTCGCCAGACGCCCGTGAGACGATACGCCTTCGCAAGCGCCGCATCGACGCAACACTGCGCGAGCTTGTCGCCGAGGCCATAGCCGATGGATCCGCCGCCCCGTGCGACCCCAAGCTCGCGGCGCTTACCTTGGCGAGCGCACTTAATGGCCCGTCCCGCTGGCATCGCCCCGATGGCGAACTGCCCGAGCGCGAGATTGCCGTAAAGCTGGTCGACTTCCTGACAGCGGGCCTTGCTCCGCGCTGATCAATTGCCGTTGTAGAAGTTGCGGAACGAGGCAGGTGCGCCGCACTTGCCGATCGCCGTTTCCACATGCCGCTTGCGCTCACGCACCAGCGAGGCCGAGGTCAGCGCGAACTGACGCTCATAGCCGACCTCCGCCGCCGTGAAAGGCTTCGTGCCCGCTAGGACGCTCGTGCCGCCAAGGCCGAAGACCATGAAGTTGAGCATGTCAGCCAGTTGCTGGTTGTCGCTGATCCGGCTCTTGGCGATGTTTGGCAGCCGCAGCAGATAGGCGCGGGTATCGGCCGTGCACATCATGTAGCCTACGCGCCCGCGCAATTCCGGCAGCCTGGCTGGCGCAGAAAGGCCCTGCACCCCGTGGCACCCGGCGCAATGTTCGATATAATCGGCCTTGGCCAGCTCAGGATCCCCGATCGCCGCCAGTCCATTCGCAACCGTCTCGGCGCGGGGATCGCCCGCAGATACCGCAGGCATCGCAATTGCCAGCGCCGCGATAACTCCGGCCAAGGCCAACACGCGCATCGCCCGACCCTCAGGCCGCGCCGATCATCATCGCGGTGGAGCAGTGATACTCCATGCTGCTCGTACCGAAGCACCAGATGATATTGTTGTTGAGCTGCGGCAGATAGAGCTGCGTCTCGCGATCGATATTGTCACAATTGCACTGGCCGCAGGCGGGCTTTCCGCAACAATCGCGATAGGCGATCATGTAGGCCTTGCCGTCATCCGGATTGATGCACGAACCGACCCACGAAACCGGCGATGGTTCGGCGCCTGCCGGGCAAGTATGGATGCCCCCGCCACAGCAGGTGCACAGCGCGCCATCGATGGCGCAGTAACGCCAGTAATTGCACTTGGTCTGGTCGGTCGTCTGCGCGCTGCGCGCAAACGCGGTCTTGGCCTCGGGCGAACGATCAGGCTTGGCCGCTTCGGCGCGGCTCACCGGCAGCAGCGGGAAGACCGGCGCCGCCACCAGCGCCGCCCCCATCCGCGCAAGGATGCCACGACGCGATGTTCCGCCAGCAAAGCGCCGCAACAGCTTCTCGCCCATTGCATCGGGATTGAAACGCTTCATCGGATGCCCCCTATGATCCTTTGGATGCGCGAGACCGATCAGGCCGCAGCGACGGTCTTCAGCTTGCCGATGTAATCCTGCACCGTGGCGATCCCCATTTCATGCGCCACCACCAGGCTCTCGAGATGCTCGCGGCTGTTGACCAGGCCCTTTGACAGGATGGTCCCCTCTGCATCAAGCAGCACCGCGTAAGGCAGCTTGCCCACTTCAAACGCCTGCCCCACCTCCGGTCCGTTGATGAAGCGGTAGCTTTCCAACCCCTGCGCGGCAATCAGCCCGCGCTGCACCTGCGCGTCGTCGTCGCCGACGAAGGTCAGTTCGACCCGCTCGTCCTTGGCAAAGGAGCGCGCCGCCGGGATCATGCCCTTGCACAGCGGACAAGTCGCCGAGACGAACATCAGCAGCCGAAGCGGCGCGTTCCTGGCGGGCCCACCCACGATCACATCCTTGCCGTCAAGGGTGTGTGCCGGAACCGCAGGAGCCTTGCCCCCGACCGCAGGCCCACCGCTGGTTTGCAAGGCGCCCGCCGGAGCCACCCGCATGTGCAGCACGCCCACTTGCCGCGCCAGCGCCAGCAGCGCCACCACCAGGGCTATGATCACCAGCCATGACAGGGCCTGCCCAACGATCAGTGCCGTCATCATCGCGAATTCCTTTCCATGGCGAGAGGCCCTTGGGCCAGCGCCGCCAATGCGTTGGCCAGAAGGGTTAGAAGATAAAGTGCCGTGCCAGCGGCTAGGCCGATCAGCCATTGTCCCGAAGCGAACTGCGGCTGTGGCAGCAGCGCGGGAACCAGCAGCAGAGCCAGCACGATGTTGCGTGTCACGAGCGCGCGACTGAGGGGCTGGCGAAGTTCTGACCGGCCGCACCCGCAATCGATGTGCGAACGACCCCGGCCGATGTTGATCGCCATGGCCGCCGCAAAGACCAGCAGCAACAGACCGGCCGGCACTGCTGCAAGGCGAACGCCGCAGATCAGCGCAACCCCAACCGCCACTTCGGCAAAAGGCAGCGTCGCCGCGACCACCGGAACCAATGCCTCCGGCAGCAAGCGATAGTTGGCGACGACGCCGGGAAATATCCGCCGGCTGCGCAACTTTGCAATGCCAGCGCCAACGAACACCGCGCCAACACCGATCGCGCCTGCCGTGCCGGCGATCCCCATTGCTGCCTGCATGCTCAAGGCGTCGCCGGTGATCACATCGGCTCCACGACGGTGATCAAGCCGCCACCGGCGTTTTCGATCTCGTGCTTCACCTCGCCTGTCTTGGAATCAATGACCTGCGCATCGCCCTTGTAGCCGTTGACCATGATCATGGCCGCATCGTCCTGCGTGATCTGGATGTTGCCCGGCTTGCCTTCCACGGGAATGCGCTTGACCAGCTTCCTGGCCGCCAGATCCACGCCCCAGATTTCCTCGGCGCCTTCCTTGTGGCTCCAGTATTCGCCTTTGTGCATCAGTACCCACAGCGTGCCGCTGGGCCTGTGCAGCGCAACTGGCTGCATCCCGCCGGGATACCAGGCAATGTCGAGCGGCTTGACATCGGCGGACTTCATCCCGCCCGCTTCCTGGATCGAAAACGGCGTGCTGACCTCGACCTTGGCACCGATCGAAGCCGTGCGGATCAGGCCGGTATAGCTGACCATCACCGCCTGCTTCTTCTTGCGATCATAGACGGTGTTCGAAAAGATCGGGTCTGCCGCAGCGTCAAAGAACGGCTCGGTCCGCGTGATGTCCTGCGTTGTGCCCTTGATGGCCACGGTCGCGATCGTGCCGTCTGCGCAGAGCGAGGAAAACCCCACGCCCGGATTGGGAATCATCCCCGCGCACCCCGGCAGTTCCACCGCACGCACGAACTTGCGCTTCACCATGTCGATGATGTTCACCGACGAGGCCGGATCGAAGTTGTAGTCGTAGGCGGTCTTGCCATCGTCGGTCAGCACGAAGTTGGTCGTAAACCCGCCGACGATCAGGCGCCCCGGCGTGGGGATTTCGCTTACCAGCTTCAGAGTCTTGCTGTCGTAGATCGAAACCAGATCCTGGCGCGTGCCACGGTTGACCTTGGACCAGATTGTTTCGGCAACGTAGTAGAACTTGCCCGATGGGTCGATCGCCATATCGGAATCGCGGCTGGTGTTGACCATGCCGACCATCTTGCCCGTGCCAGCGTCGAAGATGCTCGAACCTGCCGATCCCCAGCCGCCACGGACGTAGAACCAGCTTGCCTTGGGCGGCTCCAAGGTCATCACGCCAGGCTCTTCGGCCTCCGGCACCACGGTTTCGGCGAATGCCGGCGTGGCATGAAGACCTGCCAGCGCTCCGGTCAGCATCGAACCCAGAACAACTCGCGCCACCTTGCGTTGAAGCGTCATCTCGGCCCCCTTTGCCAGTCCGCAGGACAGAGACTTGACGCATGTCCAGATTCGGTCAACGCCTTTTTTGCGTGTGCGAAACGATGCGCTACCTGCGGTTGGTCAAGCCCGCAATTTCTGCCGAAGTTATCGACTTGGCAAGCGATACCAGCGCATGTGTCGCAATTGCGGTATAGGCGCTCATCCGCGAGGCCCAAGGCTTTTGGTATCCGAGGAAAGGCGTCGCCCCCTCCATGGACGCACTGATGTACAGCGCGACATCGCGGACCTCCTGCGCGCTCAGTGACGGGTTCAGTTCAGCGATATACTCCGCGATGAATTCGTGCACGCGCTGATAGAACAGGCGTACACGGTCGGCCACGAATTCGTTGTGGTTGGCCAGAGCCCACAGCTCCGTGAACAGCCTGGTGGTTCGCTTGCCCGCGATGTCGTCGAGGCACATGACGACGATCAGTCGCAGCCGCTCCTCGGCGTCGAGACCAGGCTGACGGACGGTGCGCTCGAGAAGCTTGTCATAGTTCCCGATGATGTCATCGAGCAGCGTCTGGATCAGCAGTTCCTTCTTGGGAAAGTGGTAGCTGACATTCCCCACTTTCATCCCGCATTCCGCAGCGATCCGCCGAATGGTAAAGGCCCCTGCCCCCTCATCGATCAGGACGCGCAGCGCCGCCTTGATGATCGCGTCGACCGTCTCCGTCCCACGAGCGTAGGTTCCCGGCCGCCGGGCGGATGGCAAGTCGGTGTCTAAGGTCTCGGGAAGCGCAGCCATTACGCACCGCGCATAACACCGCGCCGCCCAGAGACCAAGGTCGCGCTTGCACCGATTGCCGCCCAACGGTTACTTGCCCAACAAGGCGCTTGACCCACACCGGATGCCTGTCCAGATTCCGGACGTCACAAGCCGGTGCCATCAGGCGTCCCGCTTTGCCCTTCCGGATCATCCAGGGATTTCAGGCGATGAGCATTACCCTCACCGTAAACGGCCGCAAACGCCTTGTCGAAGCCGAAGCAGACAAGCCCTTGCTCTGGGTGCTACGCGAAGATCTCGACATGCCGGGGACCAAGTTCGGCTGCGGCGCTGGCCTGTGTGGTGCCTGCACCGTTCACCTCGATGGCGATGCCGTTCCGTCGTGCCAGACGCCGATTGCCGATGCCGCCGGCAAGTCGATCACCACGATCGAGGGCATCGGCCTCAATGCGCTCGGCAAGCGCGTGCAGGACGCATGGGTCGCGCTCGACGTGCCGCAGTGCGGCTATTGCCAGGCCGGGCAGATCATGTCCGCCACCGCACTGCTCAAGCAGAACCCGAAACCTACACCGGCCGATATCGACGGCTGGATGAGCGGCAACATCTGCCGCTGCGCAACCTATATGCGCATTCGCGCCGCCATCCGCACCGCCGCAGGCCTTCCGGCTGAGGGGACCGCAGCATGAGCGACCAGTTGACCCTCTCCCGCCGCTCGTTCATCGCCGCCTCGCTGGCTGGCGGCACGGCACTCACTCTCGACGCATCGGTCGTCCTCGCCGCTGCAACGGCCACTGCACCCGCCGACGTCCTCAACGCCTTCGTCCGCGTCAATGCCGACAACACCGTGACCATCGGCGCCAAGAACCCGGAGATCGGACAGGGCGTAAAGGTCATGCTGCCCATGCTGATCGCCGAGGAAATGGACATCGCGTGGGAGCAGGTCCGCATCGAGCAGACCGATGCCGACGAGAAGCGCTATGGCCCCCAAGTAGCCGGAGGCAGTACCGCCACGCCGCGCAACTGGCTACCGATGCGCCAGGTCGGCGCCGCAGCCCGCGCCATGCTCGTTTCCGCTGCAGCAAAGAAGTGGGGCGTCGATCCCGCCACCCTCACCACGGCCAGAGGCGCCGTGGTCCAACCGTCCTCCGGCAAGAGCCTAACCTACCCCTCTCTGGCCAGGGCCGCCGCTGCCGAAACCCCGCCCGATCTCGCCAAGGTCCAGTTGAAGGACGAGAAAACCTTCACGATCATCGGCAAATCCAAGCCCGGTGTCGACGTGCCGAAGATCGTCAAGGGCGAGCCCCTTTACGGCATCGACACCAGCCTCCCGGGCATGGTTCACGCCGCCATCGTCAAGTGCCCGTCCCACGGCGGCACGGTCGCCTCGTTCGATGACGCGGCGGCAAAAGCCATCCCCGGCGTGCTCGGCGTCGTTGCCGTCAACAGCGGCTTCGTTCCACAGGGCAAGTCCGACACGGTGGTCGTCATCGCCGACAGTTGGTGGAAAGCCAGCAAGGCACGCGAAAAGCTTGGCCTGAAATGGGACGACGCTGCCGTCACAGGCTTTTCAACCGCCAAATACGAAGCCGACGCCGCGAAGATCGTCGGCAACGCCCCGCAAGCCAGCCTGTTCAAGGTCGGCGATCCGGACGCCACGCTCGCCAAGGCGGCAAAGGTGGTCAAGGCGGACTACGAATACCCCTTCCTCGCCCACGCATCGCTCGAACCACAAAACTGCACGGCGATGTTCCAGAACGGCAAGCTCGAGATCTGGGCGCCCAGCCAGGCGCCCGCGGGCGGCCGCGAGGAAACCGCCAAGCTATGCGGCCTGAACGCCGATGACCTTACCATCCACATGACACGGATCGGTGGCGGCTTCGGACGTCGCCTGATGAATGACTACATGGTGATCGCCGGCCAGGTCGCGAAGGCCATGCCCGGAAAGCCGGTCAAGGTCCTCTACGACCGCACGGACGATTTCCGCCACGATTTCTACCGCCCCGCCGGCTGGCACCGCTTCACCGCCGGTCTCGATGCCAACGGGGCGCTCATTGCCCTCAAGGACCACTTCGTGACGTTCGGCGCTGATGGCAAGCCGATCCGCGCCGCGCAGATGGCGCCGAGCGAGTTCCCCGCGCCGGTCGTGCCCAACGTCGACCTCGGCGCCAGCTACATGGCGACCAACCTCGCCACCGGCTGGCTGCGCGCGCCGACCTCGAACGCCATGTCGTTCGTGTGGCAGTCGTTCATGGACGAGGTTGCCGAAGCCGCAGGGCTCGATCTCCCCGAGTTCATGCGCCGCACCCTCGGGGCACCGCGCGAGATCCCGGGCGAGCGCGTGAAGTTCCACACCGGCCGGGCGCGCGGCGTGATCGACGCGGTGTGCAAGTCCGCTGGATGGCAAGGCCGCAAAAAGGGCCGCGGCTTCGGCTTCTACTTCAGCCACCTTGGCTATTTCGCTGAAATTGTTGATCTTTCGATGAAAGACGGCAACATCCAGATCGATAAGGTTTGGGTGGCAGGCGACATCGGCGCGCACGTCATCAATCCGATCAACGCGCTGAACCAGGCGCAAGGCTGCGTGATCGATGGAATTGGCCAGGCGCTCGTTGGACAGAAGATCGTGCAAGAGAACGGCGCAATCACCGCCGAGAATTTCGGGGACTTCGCCCTCATGCGGATTGATGCGGCGCCTCGAGAAATCGTGGTCGAATTCGTTAAGACAGACTTCCCGCCGACCGGTCTTGGCGAACCGGCTCTTCCTCCGGTCATTCCTGCTCTGGCGAACGCAATCTACTCGCTCACAGGAAAACGGCATCGCCGCCTTCCGTTGGAGATGATATAGCCCGCGGCGCATGGTCGCGACGACTCCCTTAGACATTCTTCGCTTCTTGTCCGCTCGTGCGGATGAAGGCGTGGAGACCGTGCTCGTCACTCTGGTTGCGGTGATCGGCGGATCCTCGCGCGGCATTGGCACGCAAATGGCCGTCGCGGCAGACGGTCGGCGGGTTGGTTCGTTCTCCGGCGGTTGCATTGAAGACGCCGTGGCGGCGGAGGCACTGGAAACGCTGGCCGACGGCTGGGGGCATGTGGTCCGTTACGGTATCGGTTCACCCTATATCGACATTCGCCTGCCGTGCGGTGGGGGAATAGATCTCCTGTTCACGCCTCGCCCGGATACTGCGTCGATCCGCAAGGCTCTCGATTTGCTGGGAGAACGCCAGCCAGCCGCACTTCGGTTGGAATGCGATCGGGTCACAGTGGTGACAGACGCGCAGGAAGCGCCATGGAATGGCGAATGTCTGACCCACTGCTACCAGCCGGCATTACGCATTCATGCATTGGGCCAAGGCGAAGATCTTACGGCTTTTGCCAGATTGGCCAAAGCCTTCGGCGCACAAGTTCATGCACTATCCCCTGACGTCGGCACTTGCATGGACCTTGCCGCTCTCGAGATCGCGACCACCCGCATCCAGGTGCGCTCAACCTTACCATTGACCGCGTCCGATCACTGGTCCGCTATCGTGTTCCTGTTTCACGGGCGCGATTGGGAAGAGCATCTGCTGCCGCAGGCGCTTGCGCTCCCGGCATTCTACCACGGCGCCATCGGCAGTCGGCGCACACATCGCGCAAGGCTTGATGCCTTGCAGGCAAGCGGCGTCCCCTTGGAACAGATCGCGCGTCTGCGCGGCCATATCGGGCTTATTCCTTCCACCCGCGATCCGGCAACGCTTGCCGTTTCCCTGCTCGCCGAACTCGTTGCCGAATACAACACTCTCGCGCATTGGACCTACTGGACAGGCGAATCCCTGGCCGACGCAGAGCAATGACAGTTGCCGACATCGTCGTCGTTCTCCTCGCTGCCGGGCGCGGAAGTCGCTTCGGCGGCAGCAAGCTTGCCGCGACGCTTGCAGGCCGGCCACTGGCCCGGCACCTCGGTGACCGTCTGGCAGCCTTGCCGTTCAAGCGAAAGCTGATCATCTGCTCCGAAGCTACGCCCGAGGTCGAAGGCTTCGAGAGGATCGCGCTCGAACCAATCGGCGCTCCACTGTCCCGCTCGATTGCCACTGGCATTGGCGAAATTCCCGATGCCTGCGCCGCCTTGATTGCCCTCGCAGACATGCCGCTCGTGCCGACCAGCCATTTCGAGAATCTCATTCAGGCGTTCGATGGCGATCACATCGGCACCAGCGTGGCCGATCGCACGATGGTTCCTGCCATCTTCGGCGCGCGGCATTTTCCGGCTCTGCGCTCGCTCCAAGGTGATCGCGGAGCCGCTGCCCTGCTGCGCAATGCACCAGCAATCCCGCTGGATCAGCATCTTGCCCTTGATATCGACACGCCCGAAGACCTGGCGCGCGCTGAAGCGATCATTCAGGGGCGATAGGTCTTCTCGACATGCCCCTTGATGTCTTCGGGGTAGAAGTAGACCGCCCTCATCTTTCCTGCCGCATATAGCTCGGCCTGATCGTTGAAATGGGGTGACCCTTCGCGGCCACTGGCCCCGCCCGACGATACCGCCATGGCCCTCACTTTTGGGCCGAACTCGACCACGGCCACAAAGCTGTTCCCGCTCGTGCCGTACCACCGCCTGGTTCCCGGATATTGCTTCGTCCCAAACGATGCCAACGAACCCCAGCGGGCCGAAGAGAATGCCACGGGCAAACTGGGCTTGTGGTCAGCGAACGGCTGGATGATGTCCGAAGTGGTGCGCTGATAGCGGTTGACCTCGCTCCAAGGCACTTGCCACCCGCCAAAGTCGGCCTGCAAGCGCGCAACCGCGCGTGCAAGCGCCGCCCTGCGCTGCTGCTCCGTCGTCGCCCGCATCGCGGCGAAGACGTTGCCGGTGCGCGGCAGCGACTTGCGCACGTCAGCCTCCAGTTCGTCGCCCCAATAGTGTGCAAGGCTCATGGCCTGTGAACCTGCCGACCATCGCCGGTCCCAGCCCTTGAGTAGCGCAACCGGCCCGCTCAGCGGATCTGTTGCAGCCACCTGCGCCAGCCCCGTAATCAGGTCTTCGAACAGCGGCATGTGCGGATCGTAGGCGAGCGCCCGCAGGCTTTCCAGATCGAGCCCCTGCGCCTTGCCCAGCAGCTCAAGCGCATGGTCGCCGCGCGGATTGGCCCCGACCTGGTCGAACGTCGCCGGCCAGCGCGCCGCATTCAGCGTGCCTTCCCCTGCCGCGCGCCACGGCGCATCGTTGGAGTTGTAGACCCAGCCTGACTGCGGATTGACCACGTCAGGCCGCTCTGCCGGCCCATATAGCCCCTTCCAATCGGCGCCAGGATTGCTCCCATCCACCGGTTCGCGATAGTCGAAGCTCGCATTCCGACGGGGCGCGAATTGCGGCATGAGCAGCGCGATATTGCCGGCACGATCGGCGTACAGGGTGTTGTTCGACGAATTGGCGCGATACTCGGCGATCCTGAGAAATTCCGCCTTATCGCGGGCCTTTGTGCGCAACCATGACTGGCTGAGCGCAGCTATTGGCCGGTGCATCAAGGAAAGGGCAATCCACTTGCGGCTCTTTCCCTCACCGCTCTGCCGCACTATTGGTCCATGGTCGCTGGCGTAAGTCCGGAAGGTTCGCTCGGCCAGGCTTCCATCCGGTTTGCGGAAGCGCAGAACGATCGGCTTCACCGCGAACGGCTTGAATGCAGATCCGCGCTTGTAAAGCCACTTGCCCCGCCTTCGCGCGACCGTCTCGACGAATTCGTCGACGTTGTCGGCACCGCTGGTGGTGTGCATCCAGCCAAGCTTCTCGTTGAAGCCCTGATAGATGAAGAACTGCCCCCAGGTTGAGGCGCCATAGGCATGCAGCCCTTCCCCGCTCTTCATCTCCAGCTCGGATCGGAAGAACAGCGAGGTATGCGGGTTTATAAGCAGCAAAGCATTGCCATTCGCCGTGCGCTTGGGCGCTATCGCGATCCCATTCGAACCGCGCGGCTCGTCGTCCCGCAGCATTTCCCTTGCCAGCGCCAGGAGGCTTGCTTCGCCACCGTAGAACGCGGCGAGAGGCTTGAGCGCTGCCTTCTCGATGTCCCCACCGATCGATCCTTCGGTAAATGAGAGCGCCATCCATGGCTCGAAGCGGGTCAGGACTTTCGGCGTGTCTTGCGGGTGGGTCGCGATGTAATGGTTCAGGCCGGCCGCCCAGGCATCCATGAGCTTGCGCAGCCAAGCCGGCGAAGCCGCATAGTCGCGCTTGAGAGCGTCCGGATCGATCCACAACCGCTGTCGCAGGTCCTGCCACAGAAAGTCCTCGCCCTCGGTCTCCGCCCGTCGCCCCAGCGCAGTCAGCAGGTTCGCCTCGATGCGCGGGAAATCATCCTCCGCCTGCGCATAGATTGCGCCGAATACGGCATCGGCATCGGTCCTGCCATCGACATGGGCAATGCCCCAGTCATCGCGGGTTATCTTGACGTCATGGCTGCTTGCGTGCGCAGGTCGGGCAGCCATAAGAAGGGCCAGCAAGGCGCTGCGGGAAAGGGCTCCGAAGGTCATCGACCTGTCCTAGCGCCTTTCCCGCAGCATGGCGAAGGAAGAGAGCGGGACCCTTCGCCAATTCGGTAACCGGGCACGGCCTCAGGCAATTGTCCGCACCGCGAAAGCCGCCGCCGCCGCTCGTGTCTCGACGCCCAGCTTCTCGAAAACCTGCTCCAGATGCTTGTTCACCGTGCGCGGGCTGATCCCCAGGATCTCGCTGATCACCCGGTTGGGCTTGCCATAGCTGATCCACAGCAGAACCTCGGCCTCCCGCTGGGTCAGACCATAACGGTCTCGCAGGCGCTCCAGGTCGGCGCCTTCACGGATGAGATTCAACCGCACCAGCACCTCCCGCCCCTCGCCCTCGTCGCGACGTACGGGTCCGACGAGGACCAGCTCGACGACCTGCGCCCCGGCCTCGAAACGCAAGGTCGCGTCCGGATTGTCACGCAGGGCCATCAAGCGGGCAACCGGCCCGGCAAAGTCCGGTGGCAACCGATCCCCGCCGCCCATCGACGCCATCAGGTGCTCCACTTGCGGCGTTGCCCAAAGCAGCTGCCCCGCACGGTCCACCGCGAAAAGATGCCTGCCGGTTGCGTCGAGAGCGGACCTTCCCGCCTGCGAGACCCGCGCGCCCGCAAGATGCACCCGCATCCGCGCCAGCAGTTCCTCGATCGCAATGGGTTTGCGGACATAGTCCACTCCGCCCGCGTCCAGCGCCCGGACTGCATGTTCGGTCTCGGTAAGACCGGTCATGAAGATCACCGGGATGTCCGCCAGCCGCGGCTGCTTCTTGATCGCTCGCGTCGTGTCGAACCCGTCCAGTCCCGGCATGATCGCATCGATCAGGATCAGATCCGGAGCAACGTGCTGCAGCAGCTCGAGGGCATTCTCACCATTCGTGGCGATCAGCACGGTCATCCCGGCCCGTTCGATCGTGTCGATCAGGAAGTGCAGGGATTCGGGATTGTCGTCGACGACAAGCACTGTGTCGCGCCCGGCCTGCCCGGCGAAGGTATCACTGAACATTGACGACGCCTCGTCGGAGGGCTTCGCGCAGGCCCTTGAAATCGAAGCATTCGAGACTGGAACGAAGGTGTGCGACGAAGCGGGCTGCATCGGGGACGGCATCCTCAAGCTCTGAGAGGCGGGTCTGGATCGCGCGGACATTGCCGATCCGCGCGAGGCTTTCGATCTCGGGTACAAAAGGCAGTGCTGCAGCCGGCAAGTGCAGTTCCACCGTCGCGGCCGCGGGCGATTTTCGCGGACTGCCATCCTGCACGGTCCAGGTCAGGTCCAACTGCCAGGAAAGCGCATCGAGCAGGCTGTCGAGTTCAATCGGCTTGGTCAGGAACATGTCGTGCGGATCGTGCCCGTCTCCGCCCCGCCTGAACTGGTGCGCGTCGGCCGAAACCATGACAATCCGCAAGGAACCGCCGTGCGCCGCTCGCAGCAGACCGGCCGTCTCCCACCCGGTCTTGCCGGGCATCGAGATGTCCATGAACACGATGTCGGGCCGCGTCGCCGCAGCCAGCGCGATCGCGGTGTCCCCGTCGCGCGCACCGGTAACAACAAAGCCCAGTGGCCGCAGCAGGTTCTCGATGACCGAAGCCTGCGCTGCATCGTCGTCAACCACCAGCACCCGGCGCCGCTCGCCTTCATACCCGGTAATGACATCCGCGCGATGGCTCTGCACCGGTTGCGTAACCGGCCGGGAAAGCATCAGCCGCAGGGCAAACCGTGTGCCCTCCCCCAGCGTGCTGTCGACGGTCAGGTCTCCGCCCATCACGTGCACCAGCGTCGAGGTGATCGCGAGGCCAAGACCTATCCCCGGCTGCCCCGCCACGGAATTGCTGTTCCCCCGCTCGAACGCGCCGAAGATACGGTCCATGTCCTCGGGCGCGATGCCGATGCCGGTGTCGATCACCTCGAACGTCGCGATCTCGCCGCGCCAGCCGATGCGGAAGGTCACCGAGCCGGCCGGCGTGAACTTGATCGCGTTCGAGATCAGGTTGATCAGCACCTGCCGCAACCGCTTCTGGTCGCCCCGCACGAACTCGGGCAGTTGCCTGGGCGTCTCCAGGCGGAACATCAGCCCCTTGGCCTGCGCCTGCGGCCGGAACATGTTGGCGATCTGCTCGACAAACGCCGGCAACCGGATGGTATCGCGCGACAAGCGCAGCACGCCAGCCTCGACCTGTGCAATATCCAGCAGCCCGTCGACCAGATTGGAAAGGTGCTCGCTCGACCGGCAGATGACCTTGCCCACCTCGCCCGGATTCAGGTCGCTCCCGCGCTCCAGCAATTGCGCGTAGCCGTAGATCGAATTGAGCGGCGAGCGGATCTCATGGCTCACCGAAACGAGGTAGCGGCTCTTGGCGGCGTTGGCGTTCTCAGCCACCTCGCGAGCCTTCTGCAGCGCAGCGTCGGTCGCTTCATGCGCGACGATCTCCTGCTCCAGTTCCCCCAGATGCCGCCGCGTCTCGTCCAGCGCGGCCCGCCGGCTTTCATGCGCCAGCACGATGAACCAGGAGCCCACGCCCGACATGAAGAAGAACACCAGGAACACCGCAAACAGGATCGACCAGACGTGGGTCGAAAGTGCCGGATAGTAGCGCGCATACTCGCGTCCGATCAGGCCCAGCACCAGCATGTTGGCCAGCGTGAACGCTCCGGCCACGCCAACGAAATGCCCGGTGGTGGTGTGGACATGGCGCGCCAGGACGCGCGGCAGCAGGCGCTCGGCGATGTTGGTGAACTGCTCGGTGGCGCGGGCACCCTGCTTGCAGGCATCGTGGCACCGCGTCTCCAGCGTGCAGCACAGCGAACAGATCGCGCCGGAATAGAACGGACAATGTGCAGTATCGGCTCGCTCGAACCTATTCTCGCAGATCACGCAGGCGACCCGCGCCGGAGCCCCGGCCTCTCTCCTGCGGGCAAGATAATAGCGCCCGTGCGTAAGCCCGGCGAGCAGCGGCGCGGCAAGGCATGCCACGACCAGCCCGATGACCGGCGAAAAGGCCTGCGCCACTTCCCCCGCAAATCCGAGCTGGCATACCGCCGAAGCGATCAGCGACAACAGCATCGCCCCGATGCCGACAGGGTTCACATCATAGAGGTAAGCCCGCTGAAACTCGGGGTCGGCCGGGTTGAGCCGCAAGGCCCGTGACACCACAAGGTCCGCCGCGAGTGGTCCGATCCAGCTTGCTGCAAGGCTTGCATAGAGGATCATCACCACGTCGAACGAACGGGTGATGCCAAAGAACAGCAGCATGGCTGCCAGCCCGACATTGAACAGCAGCCAGACATGGCGGGAAGAGTACCCCTGCGTCAGCCGCGCAAACAGGTTCGACCACGCAACCGACCCGGCAAAGGCGTTGGTCAGGTTCGCACGCGTCTGACAGACCACCGCGAACAGCAGCACCAGCAGCACCCCCGCCTCGCGGCCACCTCCGATGGCGGCGAAAGCCTGCACGTGGATGCGACTGACTGATGCCGCGGCATCGGGCGCAATTCCCCGGCCAATCGTCCAGGCTGCCAGCACCCCGCCGATGGCCATTTTCAGGCCGCCAATCACGACCCAGCCCGAACCGCCGAGCAGCACCGCGCTCCACCATCGCTGCACCCCGATCTGCTCCGGCGGAGGCAGGAAGCGCAGGTGCCCGGCCTGTTCACCGATCCGCGGCAGCAGCGAGAGCATGACCGAAAGCGCAAAACCGAACGAAACGAGGGCAGAGCGTGGCGCGTATACCCCGTTGAACCCGCTCCACACGTCTCCGACGTCGCCAATGTTCCAGGCAATGTAGGCAACCGGCACCAGTTGCAGCGCAATCCACATGGGCTGCGTCCACGCCTGAAAACGTGCGATGAAACGCATGCCCTGGAGCGCCAGCGGCACCACGACGAAAGTCGCGACAAAGTAACCGAGCTCGAGCGGCAAGCCCGTCGCCTGCCGCAGCGCGTCAGCAAGGATGCTCGCTTCGAGCGCGAGCAACAGGAAGGTGAAGGTGGCGTAGATGAGCGTGCTGATGGTCGAACCGAGGTAGCCAAAGCCATTCCCGCGCGAAATCAGATCGACATCGATCCCTCGCCGCGCAGCATTCAGGGTTATCGGAAGACCGATCAGGAGCAGGATCAGGCAACCCGTAACAATCGCCGCAATGCCGACCTTGAGGCCGTACAGCACGGTGATGGCCGCTCCGATTGCCTCGTAGACCAGCGAGGAACTCGTCCCCAGCGCTGCTGCCACCACGCGCGAAGCCGGGCCTTCTCGCGCTTCCTCACCGGTATGGCGATGTGCGAAGTCATCGAGCGTCTGGACCGCCGCCCACTGATTGTAGGAGCGACGCTCGGGAACGATCGTGGTGGAGCGCGACATGCCCGATGCAGCCGCCCGTCCCGCAGAATCCAGCCTGGCTCGTTCCATGCAGGTGATAGTGGCCAAGACGGCGCCGTCAGAGGATGGGCCGATCTACGTACACCCAAAGGTGCCAACCCGCCCCGAAGGCCGCTGCAGTACGTCAAATGACCCATAGTCGCACGGCATGCAGCGGTTAGCTTCGCCCCATTCCGGATCGAATACCGGGGAGAAATGCATCGGCGCCGCGAACAGAGTTCAAGCCAGAGCCAGCGCTGCACCGATGCCGAGGGTGACTGAAGCCACAAGAGACAAAACAACAAAGTGAGGGTTTCATGACGTTTTCCCTGAAGCGCGCAGCGCTCCTTTCAGCCAGCGCGCTGGCCAGCATCGCGGCTCTTCCTGCTGTCGCACAGGAAGCCCCGGCCGACATTTCCGCAGATGCCGCCGCCGAAGCAGGTGAAGGCGCCGGAAACGAGATCATCGTTACCGCCACCCGCCGCGCCGTCTCGCTTCAGAATGCACCGATCAACATTTCAGCCGTCACTGCGGAGAGCCTCAAGGACCAGCGCGTGGACGACGTCCGTTCGCTCGCCGCCTTCACGCCGGGCGTGACGATCCAGGATACCGGCCCCCGCTCGACCGGCGCAATCGTCATGCGCGGCCTTTCGGCCAGCGACAGCAGCACTTTCGGCGCCAATGGCGACAACACCCTCGCCACCTACCTTGGCGAAATCCCGCTGTATCAGGACTTCAAGTTCATCGACATGAACCGCGTCGAAGTCCAGCTTGGGCCGCAAGGCACGCTCTACGGCCTCGGCACCCTTGCCGGCGCAATCCGCTATATTCCCAACCGTCCGGACCCGGATCGCTGGGAAGGACTGTTCCACGCCCGTGTCTATGACGTCGCCCATGCCAAGGATCCCGGCTTCGTCGTCGATGGCGTGGTCAACGTGCCGATCATCCCGGGCAGGGTCGCCTTCCGTTCGGCCACCGGGTACTACAATGATCCTGGCTTCATGGACTACATCTACCTGCTCAAGCAGCCGGGCGTGTCCAACCCCCAGCCTGCGCGCCCGGGCACCTTCTTTGGCCCCATCGGCACGCCGCAGCAGATCGCTGACAACTTCTACACTTACGCTGACGCCAACTTCGAACACACCTTCACCAGCCGCAACCAGCTTGGCCTCTATCCTTTCGATGGGCTGAAGGTGACTCTCAGCTACGTCCGCCAGCAGACCGATACCAACGGCCGCCAGGCCAATGGCGGCGGCGTCTTTGGAACTGGCAAATACGAAGCCCCATGGCGCTATCTCGAACCTGCCAAGCGCACCACGGACCTCTATGCCACCGAGGTCGAAGCGGAACTGGGCGACATTGCCCAACTCGTGTCGGCAACCGCCTTCACCCGGCAGAAGTTCAAGAGCTCGGTCGACGTGACCGACCTGCTTCTCGATCTCGATTACGATTACGAATTGTTCCCCGCGTTCTCGGGCTATACCCGCTCGAACGGTGAGAATGAGCAGTTCAACCAGGAAGTCCGTCTTGTCTCCACCCACGGCGGTCCCTTCAGCTGGGTCTTGGGCGGCTTCTACAACCGCCTGAAGACCAATTCCGACTACCGCGAAATCGTCCCCGGCTATCCGGCCTGGGCCGGGATCAACCGTCCTGACGAAGTCGAATACGCATCCTTTGTCCGCACCGACACCAAGGAAAAGGCGGTTTTCGGCGAGCTGACATTCCAGCCGATCGACGCGCTTACGCTTACTGCGGGTGGTCGCTACTTCAAGTATGATGCCTACGTCATCGGTGGTCAGGCACTGCCGCTGTTCCAGACATACCCCAACATCAACTTCCGCTCGCGCGAAGGGGAGACTGGCAAGAGCGGCAGCGTCTGGAAGTTCAACGGCTCATACAAGTTCTCGCCCGACCTGATGGTCTACGCAACCTACAGCAAGGGCTATCGCATCGGTGGCGTGAACCGCGTCGCTCCATGCGTCCTTCCCCTGCCACCGGGCCAGAACCTCTGCGCTCTTCCGAACGAGCTTTCCTACCAACCCGATACCACCAAGAACAAGGAAATCGGCATCCGCGCCAGCCTGTTCGATGGCAAGCTGCGCACCACGCTGGCACTGTTCCACATTGATTGGGACGGTATCCAGTTGGATGGCCTGACCGAGAACGGCGCCATCGGCATCACCGTCAATGGCGGCAAGGCCGTATCGAAGGGCGTCGAGTTCTCGTTCAATGCCCGCCCCTTCGAAGGGTTCAGCGTACAGGGCAACTGGTCCTACACCGATGCTTATCTTACCGAGGCCGTTCCGGGTCTGCTTAAGACCCGCACGGGTGAGTTCGCCGCGCTCCCGGGTGACCGGCTCCCGGGGTCGACCAAGGTTTCCGGCTCCCTCGGCTTCAATTACGAGTTCCCGGTCGGCGAAGACCAGATGACGCTGAGCTGGACCTCCAGCTTTACCGGAAACATCTTCACCCGCGTCGGTGCGCGTGCCGGCGGTGAGATACTGCCTTCGTACACTACGCACCGCGCTTCGATCGCCTACCGCCTTGATGAGACGCTCGAGTTCCGCGTCTATGCCGACAACATCTTCGACAAGTACGCCGTGGTCTCGGTCTCGAACGACCTGTCGCGCCGTATCGTCAACGATGGCGTCGTCTCGCGCTACTACGCCAACTCGGTGCTCAGCCCGCGCAAGGTCGGCATCGAAATGACTAAGAACTTCTGACGCTTACGCCGGCCTGCTGCGGCAGGTCGGCACCAGTTCCTGCGAAGACTGGGCCGCCGCTCGAAAGACCGGCGGCCCTCTTTTCATCTGCTGTGCAAAATCAGTCGAGCGGAATGCCGTTGGCGAGGAAGTAATCCTTCACCTTGCCAAGGTGCTTGTCGTAATCGCGCCAGCGGCCAACGGATCGCGCATTGATCGGCTGGCGCACCTGCTGTGCGCTCGGGGTGGCAACCGCAGCGCGATTCTGGTGAAATTCCAGACAGTTCGCATCCCATGCCAGCCCGCAGTGAGTCAGCAGCTTGCGGGTCTCGGTCTCCTGATCCGCAACCAGCCATTCATAGGTAACCTCATGAATTCGGCCCGGAAAGCGCTGGCGCCAGAACGCCATCAAACGCTGGAATAGCAGCACATAGCGCGCCGTGTCCATCAGATCGTAGGACCAGCGATAGTAGGGCGAACCCAAGGCGAACAGGTGCTTGTAGTTGCTCCACACACTGTCCATCGCCCCGCGCCGCAGACAGACGATGCTCGCATGCGGCAGCGCCTGGAGGATGTATCCTATGTACAGGAAATTCAAAGGAAACTTGTCGGTAAACCGGGGCCCGGAGGCCCCGGCATTCTGACGCGCACGAGCGAGATAGAGCTCTCCCATCTTCTGCGCCGAAACGCCCCGGCTCGCCTCCACCGTCGCCGGGTCGAGGACCAGCCGCGATGATGTCCCGGACAATTGCTTCACCGCCAGCGGCATGGCCTGAAGCTCCCCGGCAGAAGTCACGTCGGCATGCGAGGACAGGATCCTGTCAACCAGGGTCGTGCCGGTGCGAGGCAGTCCGACGACGAAGATCGGTGCGTCGCCGAGGCGGCTGTCGGGGGTCAGTGGCAAGTCGCGGACGAAGGTGCGGCGGATGATCTCGAACAGCGCCTGATCGATCTCGAACTGGTAGCCGAGGTTGGCCCGGTGCCTCGCGTTGGCCAGGGAGAGTTGTGCGTTTGCCTCGTCGAGTTGCCGTTCTGCCTCGTAGAGTTGGAAAGCAGCATAGCGCAGCCTGACTTCCTCTTCGGGATCGGGATTTTGCGACAAGGCCGCCGCAATCCGGGCGATTCCAGCCCCGGCGGAGGCTCGGCGCAGTCCCGCAAGGGCAAGATGCGCCCGGCCATGACCGGGCTCGCGCGCAAGTATGGCCTCATAAGCGCGGGCAGCTTCGTCAACTCGGCCGAAGAACCCCAGCGTGCTGCCAAGATTGAACTGGAATTCAATCACTTCCGGGGCAGACGCCACGGCCTTTTCGAACAAGGGCAGCGCCTCGTCATGCGCGCCAAGGCGGGCAAACACGCAGCCGATCGTGTCCAGCACCAGCGGCTCCAAACTCCCTGCAGTTACTGCCTGCCGCGCCGCGGCAAGTGCATCGGCCTCCCGCCGGGCCAGAAGAAAAAATCTCGCCTGTTGAGCAAGATACTCGGCGTTGCTGGGTTCGGCTCTGAGCACTGCCCCAATCGCCTTCAGCGCATCGGCAACGCGCCCGCTCTCCGCCAGAGCAACTGCGGCAACGAACCCGGCTTCGACGTCGTGCGGATTGGCCGCAAGCGCCTCTCCCGCCTTGACCAGAGCCTCGGAAATTCGCCCCGAGCCAAGCAGTTGTCGCAATGATGAACCCGCCGCCATAGTTGAAGCCTAGCTCCACGCACGACGGCAGGCGCTACGCAAATCGGCGCAGTTGCGGGCCGACATTCCGGAACGGCAAACCTGCCCGAACGTTCACGTCGGGAACAATTCGGAGAACGACGATGCCAGCCAAATCAGCTGCCCAACAGAAAGCCGCCGGCGCTGCACTGTCGGCCAAACGAGGCGAGACCGACAAGAACGACCTCAAAGGTGCATCTCGATCGATGGAAAAATCGATGACCGAGAAGGAGTTGGAGGAGCTGGCTGCGACAAGTCGCAAAGGCAAGCCAGAGCACGTGCGCAAGGATTGATCGGTGGATCAGGCTTTCACCGCCGTTGCCAACCGGGTTTCCGGATGGGCCGGACGCCCCGCAACCTTCGTCATCGCGCTCGCCATCATCATTGGCTGGGGCTTGAGCGGCCCATTGTTCCAGTGGAGCGATACGTGGCAGCTCGTGGTCAACACCGGCACCACGATCATCACATTCCTCATGGTTTTTCTGATCCAGAACAGCCAGAACCGCGATGCTGCCGCTATGCAGGCGAAGCTGGACGAGCTGATCCGTGCGGTAGACAAGGCCCGCGAAGGCTTTGTCGGCATCGAACATCTCACCGATGACGAGATCTGCCGACTGCGATCTGCGCTTGAACGCGAAGTTGGTGCATCGACCGACAAGCAGGGTACAGCAGACGAGACAGTGGAGCGACTGCTCGACCGAACCTGACCGGAGATGGGAATGCACCGTATAGAGAGCGACAGCCTGGGCGAAGTGCGCGTGCCGGCCGAGGCCTACTGGGGCGCACAAACGCAACGCAGCATCGACAATTTTCCATTCGGATCGATGGAGCGGATGCCCTTGGGCGTGGTGCACGCGCTGGGTATCATCAAGCAGGCCGCCGCCCGGGTGAATCGGCGGCATGGCCTGGATGCAAGCCTCGCGGGCGTCATCGAACAGGCTGCGGCCGAAGTCGCATCCGGAAAACTTGATGACCATTTCCCCCTGGTGATCTGGCAAACCGGCAGCGGAACACAGACCAACATGAATGCGAACGAGGTCATCGCCGGTCGTGCCAACGAGATGCTCTGCGGTGAACGCGGCGGCAAGAGTCCGGTGCACCCCAACGATCACGTGAACATGGGGCAATCCTCGAACGATACCTTTCCCACAGCGCTGCATGTGGCGGCGGTGCAAGCGCTGAACGCCGAATTGGTCCCCGCCCTGAACAAGCTTTCCGGTGCGCTCGCTGGATGTGCGATAGCGTGGAAGGGTCTGGTCAAGATCGGACGCACCCACCTGCAGGATGCCACGCCACTGACTCTCGGACAGGAGTTTTCGGGCTACGCACAGCAACTCCGCAATGCGCACGATCATCTGCGACACATCGAGCTGCACCTGCTTCGACTGGCACAAGGCGGAACGGCGGTTGGCACTGGGCTGAACGCACCTGCTGGCTTTGCCGAAGAGATCGCTGCGGAAATAGCCGACCTTACGGGAAAACCCTTCAGCACGGCGCCCAACAAGTTCGAGGCGCTGGCTTCGAACGATGCGCTGGTCCAGCTTTCAGGAACCCTGTCGACGCTGGCCGTGGCGCTGACCAAGATTGCCAATGACATCCGTCTGCTTGCCTCCGGTCCACGCTCGGGCCTCGGTGAACTGGAGCTTCCGGCCAACGAGCCGGGCAGTTCCATCATGCCCGGCAAGGTCAATCCGACACAGGCCGAGATGCTGACAATGGTTTGCGCGCAAGTGATCGGGAACCATCAAGCCGTGACCGTTGGGGGAATGCAGGGGCACCTGGAGCTCAACGTCTTCAAGCCCATGATCGGGGCTGCGGTGCTGCGCTCGATGCACCTTCTGGCGGTCGGAATGGAAAGCTTTGCCAAACGCTGTGTCGAAGGGATCGAACCGAACCGGCAGCGCATTGGGGAACTGGTCGAACGCTCGCTCATGCTGGTGACCGCGCTTGCCCCCAAAATCGGCTACAACAATGCTGCGAAGATCGCCAAGCACGCGCACCAGGAGAATCTGAGCCTGAGGGAAGCTGCGCTGGCCCTAAACCTGATCGACGAACCGACGTTCGATCGCCTGATCCGTCCAGAGAACATGGTGTAACCGGATTATCGCCGCGAACTGGAAAGCCTCACACGTCAGGAAGTGATTGGTCTGCGACCCCCCATCCTCGCAGCAGCTTGCCCTCGCTTCGCTTCAGCAGGGCGGCTGCGTCCGAAATAGTGAAAGCGCTGGCCTTGTCGAAATCGTCGAGTTCGTTCCAATCGATCGGCGCTGCAACCGGAGCATTGGCGCGTGCCCGGGCGGAATAGGGCATCACTGCCGTGCTGCCGCGCTTGTTGCGCAACCAGTCGACAAAGATTCGGCCCTTGCGCTTGGCCTTGCTCATGTTGGCAACGTAGTGCTCAGGGTCGGCCATACCGAGCGCCTTGGCAAAACGCTCGGCAAAGCTGGCGTGTGCCTCCCAGGAATGATCGCGACGCAGGGGAACGACGACGTGAACGCCTTTCCCGCCCGAAAGCATCGCAAAGCTTACCAGACCGAGATCAGACAGGCGTGACCGGATATCCTTTGCCGCACGTTTGACGTCCGCAAAATCAAGTCCCTCGTCAGGGTCCAGATCGATGACCATGCGGTCCGGCGCTTCGACATCATCGGTTCGTGCGCACCACCCGTGGAATTCAATGGTGCCCATCTGGACGCAGGTGAGAATGCCCGCAGCATCGTCGACATAAAGATAGTCTTCGCTATCGCCATCCTTCTCGCGGATCGGGACATGATGGACATGTTCGCCGAACGAGCCGCTATCATGCTTCTGGAAGAAGCACTGCTTTGCCCTCCCCTGCGGACAACGCACGAGGCTGACCGGGCGATTGGCGAGAAACGGGAGCATCGCTGGAGCAAGCTGAGCGTAGTAGTCTGCAAGATTGCCCTTGGTCTGCCCGCTCTCGGGAAAGATCACCCGCGAGCGGTTGCTTATCGCGATGATCTCCGTCGGGCTCTCGATCCGGACAGGTTTCTCTGGCGTCACGTCCTCGGCCTTCTTGTCTTCGCGCAAGCCGACGAAGCTGGCATGGCGGACCCTGCCTTCGCCGGTGAACTCGGCAAAGGCAATTTCGGCAACGAGCACCGGTTCGAGCCACGACGCCCCGCGAGCTTCGGCCTTGGGCACTTCGAGCGCGCGGTCTTCTCGCCTCAGCGATTCGAAACGGGCGGCCAATTCATCAAGCAGTTCTTCATTGAACCCCGTGCCGACCTTTCCCTTGTAGACCAATACGTCAGCTTCTCGCTGCGCCAGCAGGAGCGAGGCGAAGGGCCGACGGCGGGCATTCGATTTCGTCATGCCGACGATGATGAATTCCTGGCGGAGGATGCACTTGACCTTCAGCCAGTTTTGCGTCCGCTTTGGCAGATAGGGTGCGTCAGCCCGCTTGGCGATGATGCCCTCTTGCCCGGCGCGGCACATTGCCTCCAGCAGCTTCTCGCCCCCGCCAATGATGTGATCGGCGATGTGAATTGGCGGAGGAGCGTCGGCCAAGAGGCCGGCAAGCCGTTGCTTGCGCTCCACATTGGACAGCGGTTTCAGGTCTTCGCCGTCAAGTTCAAGGAGATCGAATGCATGGAAGGAAAGAGCATCTTCTTCGCCCTGTTCGCCATGGCCGCGCTTCAGCACGGCTTGGAGGCGCGAGAAATCCGGGTTGCCTTCGGCGTCCGAAGCCGTGATCTCGCCATCGATCAGGCATGAAGGCAGATCAAGGCTTGCGAAGTGGCAGATCAGTGGAGAGAACTTCTCGGACCAATCGAGGCCACTGCGGGTAAACACCCTTACATTCTTGCCTTTTGCAGCGATGAGGGCCCGATAGCCGTCGAACTTGATTTCATGAAGCCACTGGCGTCCTTCCGGCACACTGTCGACCAATGTTGCAAGCTGGACTGGTTGAAACGCTGACAGTGGTGCGTTGCCGCGCTTCTTGCGCGGTGCCTTGGCCTTGGACATCCGCGCATTGTGCTTGCTTGCCGCTTGCATCTCGGCCGCGAAGTCCGCTCCCCGCTTCCCCTTCAGCGAATGACTCGAACGTTTGTCGGCGGCGATTTCGGCCATGGTCCGCCCGGTAAGCACGCTGGTGAGCGCGCGTTCCACGAGAATATCTCCCTCTGCAGCAAACGCGTCATCGATCTTACGCAGCAGCCAGTTTTCGCGCTTCTCGTTGCCCCGCTTCTTCAGGCGGATGAGAAGCCATTCGCCTTTCATCCGCTCGCCATCAAGACGGAAATGCAGATGTCCGTCTTCAAGATCCTTCGCGCTTTTGCCCTCGATCGGTGCCCAGGTCCCGCGATCCCACAACATCACGGTTCCGCCGCCATACTCGCCTTCGGGTATGGTGCCTTCGAACTCGGCATAGCTCAGCGGGTGATCCTCGGTCTGCACGGCAAGGCGCTTGTCCTCCGGATCTGGACTGGGGCCGCGCGTTACCGCCCAGCTCTTCAGTACCCCGTCAACTTCGATGCGGAAGTCCCAGTGAAGCCGCGTGGCGTCGTGCTTCTGAACGATGAAGAGGTTGCCAGTCTTGCTTGATGCCTTTTTGCCCGAAGGTTCTCCCGTGCGGGTAAAATCGCGCTTGGCGTTATAGGCTGCGAGGGGATCGCGGGCGGCCATCACTCAAGCCCGCTTGCGGCGCGGTGGAGATGCGCGTTTGCGGGGTCTGCCCTCGTCGGCGTCTTCGTCGTCGTGGCCCAGCGATTGCTTGAGCGCTGCCATCAGGTCGATAACGTTGCCACCACGCGGAGCCTCGTCAGCATCGGGATCCTCGATAATGCGCTCCCCCTTCGCCTTGATCTTTTTTTCGATCAGCGCGTGGAGTGCATCGACATAGCGGTCATGGAACTTGTCGGGCGCAAACTTCGCCGTCTTCTTCTCGATCAGGCTGGCTGCCAGATCGAGAAGCTCGGGGTCGGCGTCACGTGCGGGAATATCGCGGAACCAGTTGTGCGCGCGCTGTACCTCGTCAGCATAGCGCAGAACCTCGAGGATAAGTCCGCGCCCGCACGGTTTGAGCGAAACGAACTGCTCGCGCCCACGGACCGAGAGTTGTCCCAGCCCGACAGTTCTCGTCTTTCTGAGCGCCTCACGAAGGACAATGTAGGCATTCTCTGCAAGGTCATCGGCCGGCACGACAAAATAGGGCTTTTCATAATAGAGCACATCGATTTCGTCCGAACCGACAAACTGGACGAGTTCGAGCGTCTTGCGGCTTTCGATGCGCACGGATTCGATCTCCTCGTCATCGAGCAGAACGTAATTGCCGCGTGATACCTCGTAGCCCTTCACGATCTCCTCGCGATCGACTGGACCGACGCCGGGCGCCACTTTCTCGTAGCGGATGCGCTTGCCGCTGGGTTCGTGGATCTGGTGAAATGAAATGGCCGCACCGCTTCGCGTGGCCGGATAGATTTCGACCGGGATCGAAACCAGGGCAAGGCGCAATTGCCCTTGCCAGTATGCGCGAGCGGCCATGGCGGGCTTCCTTCCGGATCCTGACTGACGCGCGATGATGCGACAGCTTCGCTGGCTCTATGCGCGAATGGCGGATGCGGTTCCCGGAGGGAAGGAAGGGACGTTCAGACTTTTCGAGCGGCTTAGGTAATCAGACTTAGGCAGGTTGCGGAGAAAAAACGTCGGAATCCCGCCATTCCTAAAGCTTTTCCGTAAATTGTTAACCAGAAACCGGAACCCGACGTTGGCGGGCACCGATGCATGATGCCTGAGTGTTAATGGAGATTGCATCATGATTTCTGGCAGGATGGCAGCCTTGGCGCTTGCCTCGTTGGGTACAATGGCCGCAGGCAGTGCGGTGCAAGCATCGCAAGGGTCCGCATCGATCACTATCACCGGACAAGTGCCTTTGGTTTGCCGCGTTGCGGTGGACAACAGCGCCAGCGCAATGCTCAGCGCCAATGGCAACAAGAGCGAACTGCGCGAGTTCTGCAACAACGGTGCAGGTTACCGGGTGGTAGCGACCTATTCCAAGCAGCTTGCTGCGGGCCGACTGATCGTTGATGGCCGCACAATTGCCCTCGACGGTTCAGGCGAAGTCGTTATCAGTGACGTGAGCCACGCCGCCGCAACGACGCGCTCGATAGCGATTGAAGCCGACGGCAAGGCTGCTGGCTCGATCCGCTTCCGCATCGAGCCACGCTGACTTTCAGAGCGGGATGCTGCCGCAGTCCGTTGGCGCAACTGATCCAGCAACGAGCGGAGTGATCGTGACGACCAGGTTCTCCGAATAGTTCGGGGAGATCGCCTTGGTCGCTCCGCCATCGATCAGGGTTCCTTGCACTGGCAGACGGTCTTCGACCGCATCGCCAATCCCGGCGCGTGCGCATGTCTGACTGATGGGCGACGTACTCGTGGGAGAACGGCTTTGCCCGAGGAAGCGGACGGAATAGCGGATCTGCTGGCTGCTGTCCGTCGTCGAGGCGCCACTTGGGGTCAGGACAAACGGCTGGGCATCGCCCGGCATGACGCCGAGCGTGACGGTGTAGGGCCCCGAGCTTTGCACGCGAACGTGGTTTGACGCAGAAGTCTTTACAGTGGGCGCCTGAACATTCGAAACTTGGGCAAGCTCGCCGAAATCTAGAGCGGTCCCAACGAAGCTAGCGCGAAGTGCGCTCAGCACATTCACGTTGATCGAGATGGCGGCCGCACTGTCGATTGGCGTCAGGACATCGTTCAAACCGCCCGTGCCCTTGCAGACGTAGCGAATACCGAACTGGATGAGGCCGCCAGCCGTCAGATCGACGTTGGCAGGTACGGTTACCCGCAGGTTGATCTGTAGCGTATCCGGCTGCGCAGCCCCACCGAACTGCACGGCAATCTGGCCGGTTTGAATATTGGAAATGGTCGGGAGATTGCTTGGCACCGCGTTGGAATCGTAAAGCACGTCAAAGTAGGTACCGCCACCCGGCACGGTCGCCTGCACTTGATAGGCAGGGCTTCCCGCCGGCTTCGTCAACACGAAATAGGCTTCCTGCGTCTTCTTCCCGCCGCCTGCCGTAACGCGCGTAAGCGTCAGCGGAATATCGACCGACTGCAGGCCGGACGACGCAAACGGATCGTACTGGATGGACGTGCTTCCGCCGCTGCCGGTAACACCGCAGTTGGACTGAGCCTGGGCACTCTGGGCAGCAGTGACCATCAAGACAACTGCAGCCATCGCCAGAAAAGTGCGTAGGCGTGACATCACGGTCCAACTTTTCATTTCTTCTCTACCGCCTTTATCTCCCCAAGCTGGACAACTCCCGTAGCCTTCTGGGGGATTTCGATTTCGAATGTGGAGCGCGCAGCATCGAGCATTTCGACACGCCATTTTCCGGGCGCCAGTCCGGTCGCGCCGAAGCGGCCCTGGCGATTGGTAAACACGGTCTGCGCTGGCCGCTCGGGGTGAGCCACTTCCGTGGCCGTGCCGCTGACCAGTGACACCGGCTGGCCATCAAGATCGAGCATGATGCCGAGGGCTGTGACATTGTAGTCAGAGCCGACGGTGACGACGTATCCGCTGCGGTAGGACGGGAATACGCGCAAGGAACCTTGGCCAATGTCTGTGCCAGGAGGCGCATTCCGTACATCAAGCGGCACCGTGCGCTCGGAATAGGAAGGCAGGCTTGGCATCGTGGCCGAGCGCAAGCTACCGCTATTTGCAGCGTTGCCGAAGGTTGACGCGTCTACCACGATGTCGGCCTTGCCAAGGCTTCGGTGCGGCCGCACGATCGCAAAGCTGTCAAAGATGGGGCGGCCAAGCGAAACTGCACCATCGGCAAGGGCCAGCGAGGTGCCCAAGCGGAATGTGCTGCGCTGGTTCTGACTGTCGCCGAAACCGCGCGTGTAGGTGCCGAAGTGGCTAAAGCCTAGCTCTGCGCGATTGGCGAAATAATTGGCGTTCACCGAGACGCCTGCCCCATTGTCCGAGCGTTCGACATCGGCTGTCACGTTGTAGCTGCCAACGCCGCTACCGCTTAGAGTCTGATAAGATGCGCGGAAGCGGTTGTCGCGGGTGTCAAAGTCGGAGCGGACAGTGGAATAGCGTCCCAGACGGACGATGAGCGAGACAAATCCGCTGAACTCCCGACCGAGCGTGTCTTCCTGGTAGCGCGCCTCTGCGTTCAGCGTTGCGCGGTCTGAAAACCGCCAACCCGCACTCAGGCGGTAGTTCTGAACGTTGGGCCTGCCAGTGCGGCCTTTGGAGAAGCGAACATCGGCGCCTCCGAAGAAGCTTGTGGTGAAGGCATGGGTGTAACCGCCACCCAGCTCGTACTTGTAGGGATTGTCAGGCAGGAAGAACGAGACTGGAGCGAAGCGGCGGCTCCGCCTTTCGACAAAGAGGTTGAAGGTATCGCCAAGGCCGCTCGGTCGCTGGATAAGGCGCTGGAACGTGGCGTTGAAGGCATGTCCCGACCCGACGCCGTCAACCTTGCTGAAAGATACATTCGTGCCAAGCGTGCCGAACGGCGTGCCGACCACGGCCTCGACCCCGCCCATCCGGCTATCAGCGTCAGCCTGAAAATTGACACCAACAGTCAATGCATCGGTCAGCCCTCGGCGGTAGTAGCCCGAGGCGATCCAGTCATCGCTGTATCTGGGCCCGCGCGATCCGAGTGGAGCCTTCACGCCAGCGTAGAGGCCAAACTCGCTCAGGCCCTTGGCCAGCTGGGTCTGATCGACAAAAAGGTTGAACTGGACGACTTCCGTACGCCCCGTGTCGTCAAGAATGTTCAGCCGAATATCATTGCCGCCCTGCGTGAATGGGAAGTCTCGCAGGTTGTAGTTGCCTGGCGCGAGTTGCAGCCGGCGGACCTGCTGGCCATTGACGATAACCTCAACCGTAGACGCGCGGTCGAGGCGAAAAGCACGGTCACCACGCGGACGCACGACTTGTTGGGGATTGAGGACACTATAGGACCGAAAGAACGAGATCCCGGCGATGTCCGGAGCAGACTGGAAGCCACGTGCCTGCGCTTCAAGGTCGCCAGCAGAAATGCGCACCAGGTGCCGGGTGTCATCAAACACGAAACGACTGCCAAGCCTCTGGAAATCGCCACCCAACGCTCCCGGCTGCCAGATCGCATCGCTTTCCGCCACAATCGGGCCGAGGCGTAGCGCGCCATCGACAAGCATGACCGGTTGGCGCAGTCCCTGGTCAAACCCATCCTCCACCAGGTCCAGCGAACTCCGGAGATTGACATAGGCACTGAAGTTTGCCGGCTTCAGAAGTTCGCCAACACGCGATCGATCAAGCGCCGAGACCGAAACGGCCCGCGACGCGCGCCTCTCAGTGGGAATGCTGAACCGCAGTTCGAGCGTGCGTGGATCGTAATCCACGCCAATGCCAACAGGCGCCAGATCTTCTGCACTGACTTGCGTCTTGCCACCAAAGCTCGTCCGCAGACTTTCCAGCACGTCTGGCGCGAGCAACTCGGAAAGAAGCTGTACGACGCGAGCGGCCGGAAATGTCAGGCGGTCGTCGACATCGATCTGCACCGGAACGTCGCCGAGATAGCTCCCACCGTCCTTTGCAGGGACCGTCAGAACCACAGCGCGTCCCGTCGGATTGAGTTTCTGCGAGCGAAATGCCGGAGCGGGCAGTTGATCTGCCAGGTTGGCCGACGCCAGCTTTGTCGCTGGCGCCAGAGGAAAGTGCATCCCGGCGCCATCGTGACCGGGCTCGAGCGTGTCCGCCCAGACAGCAGGAGCCCTGCCCGCAAAAAGCAAGCTGGCTCCTATTGCGAAGATCTGGCGCGACCGCCCCTGCATGAGCTTAGCCCTCCGGTGTGATCGTCGCTTCAACCGTGCCAACGGCGAGCGGCAATTCGACAGGAATGGTCACCTTGCGGGTCTGGTTGCCGCCCACGAGGCCGAAGCCGATTGTCTGCTGGATTTCAGGACCGGAAAGCGTGCGCCTGAATTGCTCTTTTCCTGCGGCATCCTTTTCAACAATGCGCAATTTGCTACCGCTCAAGTAACCGTGGACGGCTGAAGCATTTCCAACGGTCACGACAGCCACCGGCTTGCCAGCGCCATCCTTGCCAACTTCGGCGCTAGTGACTTCCAGCTTCGGCTTAACACCGGCAGGCGCAACGCTGGCGAGGACCTGAAAATTGTAGAGTATCTGAATCGCAGATTGGCCTTCGGGCAACTTTACCGGCAGCTGTGCGACCGTGACGTAGTAGTGCCTGCTGCCAGCCAGAGCCGGGTCGCCCACGTATTGGACGCGAAAGGTTTGCGTCTGGCCCGGCTCGATAAGAGCCTGCGGGGGGAATACGAGAAGGTCTCCGGGGTCCTTGCCGGTCGGCGAAACGCCGGTCTCGGTCAGGCGGAGTTCCTGAACAGTCAGCTCGACCGGCAGCGGGCTGGCGAACGTATTCTCGACCGTGATGACCTGCGACATGTCACGTCCGGAGGTCTTGAGATCGATCACGACTGGCTGCACCGTCATCGCCATGGTCGAGGCAGCCGGCAGCAGCAGCGAAACGGCAGCAGCAGACATGAACGAGACAATGGATTTCACGTGAAGTTCCCCCTGCCCGCAGGCAATAGATTCAATCGGTTGGCTGCAGCTGAATGACGATCGTGTCGTCATAGTCGCCAGCGATCAGCGGCGTGCCGCCATCGGGCGTGTTGACCAGAAGAGCGAGATTGCCCGTCGCACCATTCGCCACCGCCAGGGTCAGCATGCCTGCGTTGCTGCTTCGCTCCTGACTGGCCCCGGCCCAGTCGAGGCGCAGCGTGTAGGGCAACAGATCCGCGAAGCCCTGCGGCTGCGTGCCGACGGCTCCGATCCTGCCCAACCCGCCCCTGCCCGACGCGGCGGTTACCCGGTGCGAGGCATTGCACGTGGCTGGAATTTCGAGCTCGAAACTGGCTCCCCTCGGCAGAGCGGTGTTGGGATCAACCAGGCGCGTCAACCCAACCGTGGCATTGCCGTCACCCGTCGCCTGGAAGTTGGCGTTAGTTACGGCTTTTGCTCTGGGGGTGCTGATTACACAGGCCGAACCTGCAGTCGCACTGAGTTCCAGCACTCGAACTGCGCGATCTACTTCCTGTGCATTGGCCGAAACGCCAAGCGCGAGTGCCGCGGTTATGATCATGGAGCGCATTATTTCGGCTCCAGCGTGATGCGCAGCGTATCGCCATAAACGCCGGCAAGTACGGGCGCATTCACGCCGCCATTCGATGCTCCGGCGAGAATGGCAAGGCGCAAGGTGACAGTTCCCGCTGTCGCCTGGTCAACGTCGATGCGCTCCTCGCGATTGCTGCGAATGCGGGCATCCATCTGGAGTTGACCGGAGGAATTGCCCCAGGTGAGGTTGGCATCATAAGGCAAGGCCGTTGCAAATCCCGGTGCATCGGTGGCTTGCCGTCCATCGGTGGGCCACAAACCATTATTTTCGGACTGGATGCGGATCTGATGCGGATAGTTGCAGACGGCCGAGAATGACACGGTAGCGCTCGCCGGGCGAGCAGCGAGCGTCTGCTGATCCAGCAGTTGTGTTACCTGCAGAGTGTCACCCGAAATGCCATTGAAGTTGACGAGCTGACCTGCCTGCAGTTCGCCACCCGCAAGCGAGCAAACCTGTGGCGCAGAACCGGTGACCGGGAGCCCGCGAGCGCTCGCCGTCTCTTGCGCGGCAGCCGGAATCGTGCCCAGCGGCAAGAGCGCGATGCCGAGCATGATGGAACAGCGCGCCATGCTTCAGCTTTCCGGAGTCAGCGTCACGGTAACCGTGCCGCGATAGGAGGTGTCGGCAACGAGGCGCAGGCCGCTTCCACCGGTGGTCGCGAAGTCAGCTATTCCCACGATGATCGGTCCGCTGAAGGCCGTCGTCCGTTGCTGGATCGCTGCAGGGTTGCTTGCCGAAGCGGTGCTGAAGCTGGCGGGAACTGTCGTCCAGCCGGCCGCCGTCGCCGTAAAATCAACGCTGCGTGAGAAACCCGTCGGCGCAGTGGCGGTGAATGTCTGCGCAACTACGGGCGTGGCAGTAACCGCGATCGAACTGCGTGACGAACAGAAACTCCCCGCCAGCACTTGGGAAGGTGCACTGAGATCGGAGCGGAGGAGACCTGTGGTCGTATCGACGAGAATGCCCAGGTCGAAAATGCCACCGGCTTCCGTCACCGAGCCACCGACACAGATTGCCGGAACAGTTCCGACAACCGCGAAGTCTGCCGAGTCACTGGTACTCTGGGCTTGGACCGGAGCCGAAACGACAACGGAAGAGATAGCTGTGAAAAGCTTAAGCCTGTTCATGGCCGCTTACTCCGTTACGGGTACGGGACCGAGGGTTACAGTGACTAGGCCGCTGTAGTTTCCCGCAACGAGCAGAGCGTTCTGAGGCGCCGAGAACGAAGACAGCGCGACTTCGATGTCACCAAGTTTCGGGCTGGGCTGCGTGCTTCCCGTCGCGGCAGAATCGGGAGAGGCCCCGTCGGCCGCAGCATTGGTTGTCGCAGCAGTACCGCTATTGCCCCATCCGGTTGCGGTGGCCGTGTAGTTCACGGCACGGGAAAATCCGGGCGGCGGCGCAATTGTTGAATCGCCAAGCAATGCGGTCGCCCTTACACCGAGCACCGAGCCGGCAAAGTTGCAGAAGCTTCCGGGTAGCGAGACCGACTGCGTGGCGAGCGCGGCAATCCGTCCGACGGATGTACCAGAAGTCTGCACCATCTGGCCAAGATCGACTACCGCGCGCGAAGGTTCACCCAGGATGCACAACCGTGCGACGGAGCCCGTCACAGCGACCTGACCCGACGCTGTGTCGGAAGCCGTTTCCTGCGCAGACGCAGGCGCAGCCATCCCATATAGAGGCAGCAAAAGCAGGCTGGACTTGAACAGTGCGGATTTCATCGTCGTGCTCCTGGATGAACTTTTCACGCGCAATGCAGATCAGACGGTGGGTGAGAGGAAGACTTCGACCTTGCCCGTGTAGGCACCAGCGACGAGCTTCTTGCTTGCGGCCGTGGACGAGCCCAAAGTGACGGCGATGTTGCCGGAAAACATGTCGACGTTGGCGGCAGTGCTGGCGACAGCATCGGTGCTGATGTCTGAGAAGCTCTTGCCGTTCGCAGAGACCGATGCAGTGTAGTTGACGGTGTCGGTGAACGCCGCCTCGGCGCCGGACGTGACCGGCTGGTCTCCGGTCAACGCGGTCGCCTTGACAGAGAGGGTGGCTGCAGAATTGTTGCACCAACCGGTGAGCGTGCGGGTCTGACCATCAACCTTGCTGGTGTCGAGGCCGCCGTCTGCGTCAGCCAGTTCGCCCAGCGGCAGGTCCTGCGATGACGTCACGAACTTGCACTTGGCGGCGACAGAGCCCGTGATGTTCACAGTTCCGGTAACGCTCTGGGCAGAAGCAGGCATTGCCGAGAGGGCTGCTGCGGCGGTCGCCGCGAGAAGGATCTTACGCATTTCATTTCTCCTGGAAAAAGGCTCGATCAATTCAGGCCACGGGTTGGATGTTTACGGTGATGGTGGAGGTATAATTGCCGGCGACGAGCAGGTTCGACGCGCCCCCCCTGGTGGAGAAGCCATAGGCCTTCACGGCAATGTTGTTGCCCGAAGCTGCGAGACGACCGACAGTCGCTGAATTGGCTGCGGTGGCGCCGGTGGCGGTGCTGTATGTCACGGTGCCATTTCCGCCGGCCGCGAGCGCGACTTGCATTTCGGCGGTATAGTCTATCTCGTTCGAGTAGCCTGAAACGGCGGCGGCGGCGGTGGCGAGACGGTCAGCCGCGATCGCAATGGAGACGCTGGCCGAAGTGCAAACCACGCGCGTGGCGACCGGGGTTCCGCCCGGGGCTGCACTGGTGGTGGTGGTGAAGCCGGTCGCCAAGGTGCCGTCCGATGCGTCCAGCGCGCCTAGCGCGATCGTGCCGGTGAAGGCCTGAGTCGCCGAGCCGCCCGGTGCAACAATGGAGCACCTTCCAAGGACGCTGCCAGTGACATTGACCGTGCCAGTCGTCACCGTCTGCGCCTGTGCGGGGGCAGCTGTCATTGCAACTGCAGTAGTTACAGCCAGCAGGGATAGCATGGTCTTCATCGCAATCGGCCTTTCAGTTGCCGCCGCAGGCGGCGCGAGTGGTTGCCGGAACCGGGCCGGCTGGAGGCTTCGAGCTACAAGGCAGCGGAAACGGTGACGGTCAGGGTGTCCGAGTAGGTGCCCTGAACCAGGATGGCTGGACCGGTGTATGCGGGTGCACTTACCTGGAGATAGGCACCGGCGAGGTTTTGCGAACTTGGTGCAACGCGCAGACCTTGACTCTGCGTCGCCGGCCCTATGAACGAGCAAGGCGCACTAGCGGCGACGGAAAGGGTGGACGCCTCGCACTGATCGGTCACGCTACCGCCTCCGGCGCCGACCAGATTGAGCGTGACCTGATAGGGCGCGATACCGGCATAGCCAGCATCGGATGGCTGCGTGGCGCTGCGCAATCCGCCATTTGCCGAGGTAACCGCCACCCGCGCTGCGCCGTTGCAGTTCAGGGTGAACGGAAACTGATTGGACCAACCTGACTGGTCAATTTGCCCGGCATCGAAGGTGCCGGATGGTGCACCGCCAATAGCGAAGCCGCACCGGCCACCAACAGATGCGGTGACAGGTAGGGTCAGCGACACGGGAGTACCACCGGCGTATGCCGTCGGCCCCGCAATGGTTGACTGTGCCAGAACGGCAGACGGGCACGTGGCCGCAATCGCCGTCAAGCCGATCCTGATCTTGTGCATCAACATGCGCACTGCTCCTGCTGCCTTACGGCAACTCGGCGCGCTTGCCTTGCGATGGAAACACTTGCCCTTTTACGGGCGCAATTCTTCAACCTTGGAAATGTAGGTCGACATCTCCAAGCGGATGAAATTGGCTTCAGTGTTCGTCTTCGGTGGCAATGCGCCTGAATTGGTTAACTTGCAGGTAACCTTTTACGCTCGACACAACGCCTGCCGTGACTCACGATGCATCCAAATCCGACAGAATTTGCCCCAGATGCGTCGCATCTGGAGAATTAAAAAATAGAGTAAACAGGCTTCACCTGGCCCCATCGCTTGAAACAGGGAACAGCTGGTAAAACTGAAAATTCCTTTTGTTTTCGTATCTTGGTGGTTTTTTACCGCCACTCGCCGAGAGCTTATCTACACTCAGAAAAGCGAAGAAACTGATAATATTAAAGAATATAGTTAATTACCGACAGACGCCGATCCGTTAGGAATGACAAGAATCAATCAAGAATCTCAGAGAATTTGCACCTGTTCGCTTCCGATTCGCAGCGTCTACCGGCGAGATGACTGAAGCTCTGCCTCCATCATCTTCCGCATCTCGAATTTCTGCGCCTTGCCAGTCACGGTCATGGCGAAAGCCTCGACTATGCGGATGTGACTGGGGACCTTGTAGTGCGCGATGCGCCCCTTGCAGTGCGCCAGCACATCATCCGGGCCGAGGTCTTCCCCTGCCCGGGCAATGACCCACGCGCAGACTTCCTCGCCAAACTTCTCGTCCGCAACACCAAACACTTGCGCGTCTTGAATGGCCGGGTGGGTGAGCAGGAACTCCTCGATCTCGCGCGGGTAGATGTTTTCACCACCGCGGATGATCATGTCCTTTATACGGCCGGTAATCCGGATGTATCCATTCTCGTCCATGGTAGCCAGATCGCCGGAATGCATCCAGCCGTCAGCATCGATGGCTTCGGCAGTCTTGGCAGGATCATCCCAGTAACCAAGCATGACGGCATAACCGCGCGAACAATACTCGCCCTGTTCGCCAATCGGAAGGACCTCGCCATCGAGCCCCACGATCTTGGCCTCGGCATGGGGATGGACGCGGCCGACGGTGCCAACGCGCTCCTCAATTGGATCGTCGGTAGCCGTCTGCGTGGTCAGCGGACTGGTCTCGGTCATGCCATAACCAATCGTGACCTCCGTCATGTTGAGGCGATCCATGACCTGGCGCATCGTGGTAACCGGACAAGGCGAACCCGCCATGATTCCGGTACGCAATGTGCTGACGTCGTAATCATCGAGGTCGGGCTGTGCGAGGATGGTGATGAACATCGTGGGGACGCCGTACAGCGCAGTGCAACCTTCAGCCTGCACCGCCTCAAGCGCCGTCTTGGGATCGTATGCCTCACCGGGATAGACCATGGCCGCGCCACTCGCCAAGGCGGCGAGGTTGCCCAAGACCATACCAAAGCAGTGATACAGCGGGACCGGAATGCAGATGCGGTCGCTCACCCCGAGCTTGATTGTCCGCGCCGTAAAGTAGCCATTGTTGAGGATGTTGCGATGGGTGAGCGTTGCGCCCTTGGGGAAGCCGGTCGTGCCGCTGGTGAACTGGATATTGATCGGATCGTTCTGACTAAGCGTGGCGTCTACGGCCGTTAGCCGACCATGATCAGGTTCGGCGCGCAAGGCGTCCCACGGTTCGAAGCCGTCATGTACCGCATCACCAAGAGCAACCATGCCGCGCAGCATCGGCAACTTGGCGTGTCCCAGCTCGCGCAGCATCGCAATGTAGTCGCTGGTCTTGAAGCTGGCTGCGGTGACGAGAAAGGTACAGCCGACCTTGTTGAGCGCATATTCCACCTCGCTGGTGCGGTAGGCAGGATTGATAGTGACCAGAATCGCGCCAATCCGGGCCGTGGCAAACTGCAGCACGGTCCATTCAGCGCAATTGGGTGCCCAGATGCCGACGCGATCGCCCTTTGCCACCCCACGATCAAGCAGGCCGGTGGCAATCCGATCGACCTCGATGTCCAATTCCGCCCACGTCCAGCGAATGCGTTGATGGCGAGAGACGAGAGCCAGTTCCCCTCCCCATGATTGCGCCGCGTCGCGCAAAGCCTGTCCGATCGTCTTTTCCAGGAGCGGCTCTTCCGTGGCGCCCTTGGTGTAGGAAAAATGCGTCATCGTTTGATATTCACCACTTGGGTCTGTGTGTATTCGGCAAGGCCCTCGACCGATTGTTCCACGCCAAGGCCACTGGACTTGAAACCGGCCATCGGAATGTGGGGGCCAATCGCGATGTGCTGATTGACCCACACCTGCCCGCTTTCGATCCGCGAAGCAATGTCCGCCGCACGCGCTACATCCTTTGACCATACCGAACCGCCAAGACCATAGTCCGATGCGTTGGCGCGTGCGATCACATCTTCGACATCATTGAATTCGATTACTGGAAGAATGGGGCCAAACTGCTCTTCATCGACAATCCTGTCACCGTCGGTCACGTCACGGACGATGGTAGGGCGGATAAAGTACCCCGCACGCTCCATCACTTCGCCGCCCGCAACGATCGTGCCATCGGCTCGTGCCGCCGCGATGAAATCCTTGACCTTCTCGAACTGCATCGCGTTCTGGATCGGCCCGATCTGGGTGCCTTGCTGCAGCCCGTCGTCCACGACGGCAGCTTCGGCAAGGCGGGCGAGTTCCTCGCACATGGCGTCATATATGTCAGCGTGGACGTAGGCGCGCTTCACGGCAAGGCAGACCTGCCCGTTGTTGAAGAAGGCGTTGCCGAAGATCGCCTGCGCCGTCTCGCGAACATCCACATCTTCCAGTACAATAGCAGGGTCGTTACCGCCCAGCTCCAGAGTAACGCGCTTCAACGTGTCGGCACCGCTTGCAGCGATGCGCTTGCCAGTGGCCGTAGAACCGGTGAAGCCGACCTTGGCGACGTCCGGATGAGCTGTCAGGTGCGGTCCGAGGTCATTGGCATCTGTAATGATATTGACCACGCCAGCGGGGAATACGTCCCGGCATATCTCGCCAAGGATCAGCGCACAGACCGGCGTTGTCGGCGCGGGCTTGAGCACAATGGCATTGCCCGCCAGAACCGCAGGGCCAATCTTCCAGCAAGCGACGAGCAGCGGAAAATTCCAGGCAATAATTCCGACCACCACGCCCAACGGACGGTGCTTGACCGCGATGTAACCCGCATCATCGTCCTGGATGACACGATCGGGCAGCTCCAGCGTGGCATAATGGCGCAGATAGCCATCCGTCATGGCCAGTTCGCCCATGGCCTCGGCAAGCGGCTTGCCTTGTTCCAAGGTCAAGGTGCGAGCCAGCTCGTCCCTGCGAGCAGCAATTGCATCTGCAAGTTCAAGGAGCTTTGCCTGCCGGTCGGCCCAAGGCACGGCTGACCAAGAGGGGACGGCCATCTTGGCTGCTGCGATAGCCGCATCTGCCTGAGCGACAGAGGCCCGGGGAACCGTGCAGAACGGCTCCCCGGTTGCGGGGTTGATCACATCCATCGTCATTTCGCCATCGACGAGCTTGCCGCCGATCAGCAGCTTGTAGTCAGCCATGGTCCTCTCCTGGCGGCTTTGCCGCCTTGCACTGTCAGAATGTCAGAATGTCAGAATTTTGCGCCCACCGTGACCCCGTACATGCGAGGGTTGCCGATGTGGTTGTAGTCGAACCCGAAGCCTGCCAGCAGATCAACCCGAGAGGTGAAGTAGAACTTGTCGGTCAAGTTCTTACCCCAGATCGAGGCATTGAACCGCCCGTCCGCGCTTTCCCAGTCGATGTGCCCGCCGACCAGAGCGTAGGAGGGCTGGCGCAAGCGGGGAACATTGAGGACCTCGAAGAACTGGCTCGATTGGTATGCGACGTCAGGATGCAGCGAGAGCTTGCCCATTCCGCCGTCGAAAACCGTCAGGTCGATGGTCGCGTTGAAGGTCAGCGTCGGCGCATTTGAAAGGCGGTTGCCTGCCACGTTCACGCCGCTCACGCGGCCACGCTGAATCTTGGTCGCCAGCAGGCCCATGCCGCCATGGAAAGTCAGCCGGTCGCTAGCGCGGATGGTCAGCTCGGCCTCACCGCCATAGATACGGGATTTGGGAATGTTGAGCAGTGTCTGCGCAGCCGACGCCGGATCGACATTGATGAACTGCTGGTTGCGATAGTCGTAATAGAAGCCAGCGACATTGAGCGTGACCTTGCGGTCAGCGAACTGTGTCTTGGCTCCCACCTCGTAGGACGTGACCTGCTCGGGCTTGGCGATCGACAGCTCGGACGGATCGAAAAAGGCCTGAGCGTTGAAACTCGGCGCACGATAGCCCCGGCTGATGCTTGCATAGACAAGGTTGCCGTCGGCCAGCTTGTAATCGAGGCCAATCTTGCCCGAGAGGTTGTCCTGCGAATAGCGCAGCGAGGACAGCGGGATCAGATTGGCGATCAATGTGCCATCAACGCCAAGTGCATCTGACCGGAAACCGCTCTGGACGCCGGTATCGTGGGTGTAGCGCAGGCCACCCCGCATCGTGACGGATTCTGTCAGCTCGTATTTGACATCGGAATAGATCGCATAGCTCTTCTTCAACTGATCGAAGCGATTGCGGAAGAGGCACGCGAGCGGAAGGCCCACCGCACAGTCATCTGCGGTGATTCCCAGGACGCCGTCAGAGTCTATATCCTTGCCAATCTCGAAGGTCGTTTCGTTGAACACCTTCTCGCGGTGGAAATAGCCGCCAAGGATGAATTCGAATGGGCCGCCGAAGTCACTGGTCAGGCGCAGATCCTGGGCGAACTGGGTCGCACGGTCGTTGTAGGGAATTTCCAGCAATTCACTGGCCGTGCCATCGGTATCTTCGTAGAAGAACAGGCTACCCTTGTCCCAGGCGGTGATGCTCGTGACGGTCAGCGTATCGGATATGTCGAACGTGCCGGTCAGTGCCACCGAATAGGTGCGCGCCCGGCGCTTGGCATCGATGCTCGAAGCGATCTCCCGCCTGCCAAGGCCAGGACGGTTCGCTGCTTCGGGCTGCGCATAGATTCCGTAATTGTAAGGGTTCTGGAAACTGGTCGATGCGCGCAGGACAAACCGGACCGTCTCGCTCGCCTCGACATTCAAGGTGGCCCTGATCGCGTACTCGTCAGTCGAGGCAAGGTCCGGCTTTCCCGGCACCACGTTCTTGAACCAGCCATCGGCCTTGGCATAGGTCCCGGCAACGCGCAGCGCCGCCTTTTCCCCCAGCGGCACGTTGACTGCGCCGTTCAGGTCGACGCGGTTGTAATTCCCATAGCCTGCATTGAAGTAACCGCTGGTTTCGCCAAGCTTGGCGTTATTGGCAATGATATTGACCGCGCCGCCCGTGGTGTTCTTGCCATAAAGCGTGCCCTGGGGGCCACGCAGGACTTCGACCCGTTCGAGATCATACATGGCCACGCCCAGAAATGCGAAGTTCCCCTTGTAGACTTCATCATAATAGGTCGCGACAGGGCTGGCCTGGTTAAGAGCCCGAACCGAAAGTTGTTGAGCAATACCAGCATGTTGTGATTCACGCCTCTTTGCGAAGAGATGGAGTGAATGGTGACATGGACTGGTATTGCCCGGCGCGAGCATAGCCGGGAGGGATTGCGATATCCATCGGATATGACGGATGCGGAGTGGGCGCTGGCAGAGCCATTCGTGCCTCCGGCAAGGCGTGGAGGCCGACCTCGAACGGCAGACATGCGCGAAGTCCTCAACGCTTTGCTTTATGTAGCCGCGAGTGGGTGCGCGTGGCGACTCTTGCCCAAATGCTTCCCTCCGGTGTCGACGGTGCGGCGCTACTTTTACGCCTGGCGCAATGCCGGTCTGTTCGAGGCCATCAACACCGTGCTGGTTATGAACCTGCGGGAAATCGAAGGACGCGAAGCCTCGCCCAGTGCTGGAGTGATCGACAGCCAATCGGTGAAGACCACGGAAAGTGGCGGAGTTTCCGGGTTTGACGCAGGCAAGAAGGTCAAAGGCCGCAAACGACACATCCTGACCGACACATGCGGCTTTCTGATCTTCATTCTCGTCCACGCCGCCGACATTCAGGATCGCGATGGTGCTGTCGATGTGCTGGCTGCCGTCCGGACGCGGTTTCCATGGTTACGCCATGTCTTCGCTGACGGCGGCTATGCCGGCGACAAACTGCGATCCGCGCTTGTCGGCATGGGCAAGTGGACTATCGACATCATCAAGCGTTCCGACAAAGCCAAGGGCTTCGAGGTGCTACCACGCCGATGGGTTGTAGAGCGAACCTTCGCATGGCTTGGCCGCTGCCGACGCCTTGCCAAGGACTGGGAAAAGTCCATCGCGTCTTCAACCGCATGGGCACTCATAGCTTCAATCCGAATGCTCACGCGCCGAACCGCAAGATATTGCTGGAATTGAGAAACTTCTGAATCAGGCACTAAGAGAATGACCGGATTTGGTCGGGACCGACCACTGCGAAGCTGATTGGCGGACTGGCAGTCGTTCACACGCCACAGGCTGAACGTCGGCTCTTTGAGCGTAAGCGGATGTTCAGTGTTTCCTTCTCGGTATCGCTTCACGACAGAAGCTGGGCCGACAACGAGGTGTTGGCTCCCGAGCGGCGAGCGGGGAAATAGATATAAATAAATATAACGCCATGCGGTAAGAGCGCGATCCATCTCGTCAGCGGCAGCCAAGATGGCTACATGTTACAGACCTGAGCAAGACAACCAATGCTTTAACGCCCCTAGATCAACTCCAAGAGAGCGCGGATCAGGCGTTCGACATACGAAACAAGCAATTCGGTGTGAAATGACAGCAGGGCCGCCTTAAAAACCGGCAATCCCAAACGCGTCGAAAGAAGGTAAAGTAAAATGCGCGAATCCTTGCGGGCTGATTATACTGGTCGCCCGTGAAAAACTCTGAAGCCTTTGGGAATGCGTGGGTTTTAGCGGAT